>NZ_LNHZ01000050.1:0-46798 GCF_001463265.1 Citrobacter sp. 50677481 | reverse complement strand
ATTTCGGGCTGACAAGAGGAAATTTAAAATAATTTATCAACCGCGCAATTTTTATTCTTTACGTTTATTTAACCGGCGATTTGACGGTTAACTGGGCGATTTCCCGGGCAAAACCTGCAACCTGCTCCCAGTCGGTATAGATCACTTCTTTATTGGTGTCCGTTTCGCCGCCTGACATTTTCATAATCAGTTTGATCATTATGCGGTCATACCAGCGATAGCGCGGGTAAAGCAACGCGCCGGCGATCACCGCACAGCGGTCAGGGCGCCACTGCGAGCTCATTAAAAATTTACGCGCGTAACTGTTAGTCTGCGGCGTGCGCTTTTCCGGTTTACGCGCCACCAGATTTACGGAATAGAACGCGCTCGGCATCCCGTTCAGCCGCGTCGCATGTTTTTTTACGAACTCCTGAAAGGCTGTATGGTAATGCCCGTAACGTATAGACGCGCCAATAACCACGCGATCGTAGCTGTCCCATTCAGGTTCTTCGGTACGGTGCAAATTCACGACGTCTGCCCAGATGCCCAGTTCTTTCAGTTCTGACGCCAGATACGAAGCGATTTCGCGCGTTTGTCCATCCCGGGTTGAAAAAAGAATCAGTGTTTTCACGTGTTACTCCATTATTCACGCCAGAAGGTCGGGGTAAAAAGTACCAGCAAAGTGAAGACCTCAAGACGGCCAAACAGCATATTGGCAATCAGGATCCATTTCGCCACCGGATTCATACTGGCAAAGTTGTCCGCGACGACACCCAGCCCGGGTCCAAGGTTGTTAAGTGTAGCCACCACGGAGGCAAACGCGGAAAAGTCGTCCACGCCAGTCGCGATAATCGCCAGCATACTGACAATAAATACCAGAGCATACGCCGAGAAAAAACCCCAAACCGCTTCGAGGATACGTTCCGGCAGCGCACGGTTCCCCAGCTTAATACTGTAGACCGCATTCGGATGCACCAGTCGCTTCAGTTCTCGGTTCCCTTGTTTGAACAACAGGAGGATACGGATCACCTTCAGCCCCCCGCCTGTCGAACCGGCGCAACCGCCGATAAACGCGGAGCACAACAGCAGCACTGGCAGGAACAGCGGCCAGCGCGCAATACTGTCGGTAGTGAAGCCCGCCGTCGTCGCCATCGACACCACCTGGAAAAAGGCCTGGTTGAGCGTCGTTAGCGCAGAGTTATAAACATCATGGAACCAAAGCACGATCGTGCAGATGACCACCAGCGTAAGCTGCACGCCAATAAACATGCGAAACTCCGGGTCACGCCAGTACACTTTGAGGCTACGTCCGCTTAACAAAGAGAAGTGCAAACCATAGTTACAGCCGGAGATTAATAAAAAGATAGCGATAATCGTGTTAATCGTTGGGCTGTCAAAATAGCCCACGCTGGCGTCGTGCGTAGAAAACCCGCCGATGGCGATAGTGGCGAAGCTGTGCCCGATAGCGTCAAACGCGGGCATCCCGGCAAACCATAGCGCCAGCGCGCAGGCCACGGTCAGCAGGACGTAGATCAGCCACAGCGTCTTTGCCGTCTCCGCAATACGCGGGCGCATTTTGTTGTCTTTTAGCGGCCCGGGCATTTCAGCGCGATACAGCTGCATCCCCCCGACGCCAAGTATCGGCAGAATCGCCACCGCCAATACGATGATCCCCATCCCGCCAAACCACTGCAGCATCTGGCGATAAAAAAGAATCGCGTGCGGTAACGAATCCAGACCCACCAGTGTGGTGGCGCCCGTTGTGGTTAAACCGGAAAATGATTCAAAAAACGCATCGGTAATGGTGAGGTTCGGGCTTTCCGAGAAAATAAACGGTAACGCACCCACGCTACCCAGCACGGTCCAGAACAACACCACAATCAGAAACCCTTCGCGCGATTTCAGTTCACCTTTCTCGCGGCGGTTAGGCCACCACAGCATTGAGCCTATCGCCAGCGCGACAAAGAACGTTTGCGTAAATGCACGTCCCGCCCCATCACGATAGATGAGGGCTACCAGTCCGGGAATAATCATCGTCCCCGAAAATAAGATGACCAGTAGTCCAACGATTCGGGTAATGGCGCGAAAATGCATCTCTGCCGCTTCCTTAGTTCTTCAAAATGAGGGGGGATTATTCTTCAATCGCTAACAAATGCAATGAACCGCGGCTAAAATCCGCCAGCCTTGCTGAAAATTCGGCCACTTTCGCATAAGGAAGCGCCACCCTGAGCCGAACGAACGCCTGGTATTCACGCGTGACGATGTTGCCGTCATGCTGAGCCAGAAGTGTTTCCACGCCAGCCAACTGCGCGTATTCACACTGCAAAGTATATTCGGTTAACGGCGTCTTGCGCTGTGTTGTTAGCTGACGCAGCGCCTGATTGACGCCGCCGCCGTACGCTTTCACCAATCCACCTGTTCCGAGCAGGATCCCACCGTAATAGCGCACCACCACGGCGGTGATTTCTCCAACGCCGCAGCCCATCAGTTGGGCAAGCATTGGCTTGCCCGCCGTGCCCGCCGGTTCGCCATCATCGGAAAACCCCAATTGCTGCGAATCATCCGGCGCGCCTGCCACCCACGCCACGCAATGGTGACGGGCATCCGGATGCGCCGCTTTCACTGACCCGACAAAGGCTTTCGCCGCCTCAACGCCATCGGTATGCGCCAGAAGCGTAATAAAGCGGCTTTTTTTGATCTCCTCGACTACAGTGACCGGCGCCGCAGGAATTAACCAACTGTCCATTACGCCAGTTTCAGATCCCGCGTCATGTTTTCCACGCCGTTATCATGAATCACCACGTTATCTTCGATACGAATGCCGCCGAACGGTTTCAGCGCTTCAATTTTCTGCCAGTTGAAATGCTTGCTGTACTGCCCTTCGCGCCACGGCGCCAGCAGCGACTCGATGAAGTAAATCCCCGGCTCAATGGTCAGGACCATGCCAGGCTGGAGCACGCGGGTACAGCGCAGGTACGGATATTTTGACGGCGCGGCAAGATGCGTACCGCTGTCATCCTGCATAAATCCGCCAACGTCGTGTACCTGTAACCCCAACTGATGGCCGATTCCGTGCGGCATAAACGGCCCGGTAAGATTATTCTCCACCATCGCTTCTTCGCTCATATCCGTAACAATCTGGTGCTTACGCAACAACTTGGCGATGCGTTGATGGAACTGGATGTGATAATCAACGTAGCTGACGCCCGCCTTCATGGTGGCGATCAGCGCCAGCTGTTCATCGTTAACGTCTTTTACCAGCTGCGCATAATCGTTGTCGCTTTTCGCCGACCAGGTACGTGTGAGATCTGCCGCGTAACCGTTGTACTCTGCGCCCGCATCCAGCAAAAAGCTGCGGATTTCAGATGGTGCCTGATGATCCAGTTTGGTGTAATGCAGTACAGAGGCGTGTTCATTGAGTGCGACGATATTGCCGTAAGGCACATCGGTATCACGATGTCCGGTGGCGGTCAGGTAGGCCAGATTAATGTCGAACTCGCTCATGCCGGAACGAAAGGCTTCCTCTGCGGCACGATGACCATTCACCGCCATTTTCTGCGCTTCACGCATACAGGCCAGCTCATAGTCTGTTTTATAGGCGCGATAATAATGCACGTAATCAATCACCCCTTTCGGGTTGATATTGCTGGCCGCAATATCCAGTTGCAGCGCGCGCTCCGGAACCGGGCCAATATAGCCGATATTGCCGCGTGCAGCAGGCAGTTGGCTACCAATGCCCTCCGCTTTTGGCAGCGCAATGACTTCAATTTCTTCTGTCCAGAAGGAGGTCGGCAGCGGTTCCACATTGTGCCAGTAATCCACCGGTAAATAGAACCACAGTTTCGGTTTGTTTACGCCATCCACCAGCAGCCAGCAGTTCGGCACCTGCGTCACTGGCACCCACGCCTTAAACTGCGGATTCACTTTAAACGGATAGGGATGATCGTCGAGGAAGACGTTAACCAGCTCGCCGGAATGAATAAGTAACGCATCGAGTTTGAAGCGCGCCAGCGCGTCACGTGTCCGTTCCTGTAGGGTAACGATATGATTTTTATAGAGTGCGGCCAGTGATTCCATTTTCTATCCTTCTGCTTTTTTGACCTCAAGTCTCCGCATCTTAGCACAACGACCCGAAAGAGCGTGATTTCTGCCGACCGTGATCGGATCGGCATTTTTTTAATCACTTATTTGCATTTCTTTAACACAAAATACACACTTCGATTCATCTGGTACGACCAGATCCCCATGCGGATTCAGGAGACTGACATGCTTTACAAAGGCGACACCCTGTACCTCGACTGGCTGGAAGATGGCATCGCCGAACTGGTGTTCGATGCCCCCGGCTCAGTCAATAAACTCGACACTGCGACCGTCGCCAGCCTCGGCCAGGCGCTGGATGTACTGGAAAAGCAGACAGATTTAAAAGGGCTGCTGCTGCGTTCTGAGAAAGCAGCCTTTATTGTCGGTGCGGACATCACCGAATTTCTTTCACTGTTTCTGGTTCCCGAAGAACAGTTAAGCCAGTGGCTACATTTTGCCAACAGCGTCTTTAACCGTCTGGAAGACCTGCCGGTCCCTACCCTTTCCGCCGTCAACGGCTATGCGTTGGGCGGCGGCTGCGAATGCGTGCTGGCGACCGATTACCGTCTGGCGACGCCCGATCTGCGCATCGGTCTGCCGGAAACGAAGCTGGGCATTATGCCAGGCTTTGGCGGCTCCGTCCGTATGCCGCGCATGCTGGGCGCCGACAGCGCGCTGGAAATTATTGCCGCCGGTAAAGACGTTGGCGCAGAGCAGGCGCTGAAAATCGGCCTGGTCGATGGTGTGGTGAAGGCGGAAAAACTGACGGAAGGCGCAATAGCGGTACTGCGCCAGGCGATTAACGGCGATCTGGACTGGAGAGCGAAACGTCAGCCAAAACTGGAACCCCTTAAACTCAGTAAGATTGAAGCCGCCATGAGCTTTACCATCGCCAAAGGCATGGTCGCGCAGACGGCGGGCAAACATTACCCGGCCCCTATGACAGCGGTGAAAACCATTGAAGCGGCGGCGCGCTTTGGCCGCGAAGAAGCGCTGAACCTGGAAAATAAGAGCTTTGTTCCATTGGCGCATACCAACGAAGCGCGCGCGCTGGTTGGCATCTTCCTGAACGATCAGTTCGTAAAAGGCAAAGCGAAGAAGCTGACCAAAGACGTTGAGACGCCAAAGCAGGCTGCCGTGCTGGGCGCGGGTATTATGGGCGGCGGTATCGCTTATCAATCGGCATGGAAAGGCGTGCCGGTGATCATGAAGGATATCAACGACAAATCGCTGACGCTGGGAATGACCGAAGCCGCCAAACTGCTGAATAAACAGCTGGAGCGCGGCAAGATTGACGGTCTGAAGATGGCGGGGGTGATTTCGACGATTCATCCGACGCTCGACTACGCTGGCTTTGATCGCGTGGACGTGGTTGTGGAAGCCGTTGTGGAAAACCCGAAGGTGAAAAAAGCCGTGCTGGCGGAAACAGAAGAAAAGGTCCGCCCGGATGCTGTGCTGGCGTCAAACACGTCCACGATTCCCATTAGCGAACTGGCAAGCGTACTGAAGCGTCCGGAAAACTTCTGCGGGATGCATTTCTTTAACCCGGTGCACCGTATGCCGCTGGTCGAAGTGATCCGTGGCGAACAAACGTCTGATGACACCATCGCCAAAGTGGTGGCGTGGGCCAGCAAAATGGGCAAAACGCCCATCGTCGTTAACGACTGCCCGGGCTTCTTCGTTAACCGCGTACTGTTTCCGTACTTTGCCGGATTCAGCCAACTGCTGCGCGACGGCGCGGATTTCCGCAAAATCGACAAAGTGATGGAAAAGCAATTTGGCTGGCCGATGGGTCCGGCGTATTTGCTGGACGTCGTGGGCATTGATACCGCCCACCATGCGCAGGCAGTGATGGCCGCAGGTTTCCCGCAGCGTATGCAGAAAGATTATCGCGACGCGATCGACGCCCTCTTCGACGCCAACCGTTTTGGTCAGAAGAACGGTCTGGGTTTCTGGCGCTATAAAGAAGACAGCAAAGGTAAACCGAAAAAAGACGACGACGCGGCCGTGGACAGCCTGCTGGCGGACGTCAGCAACGCGAAGCGTGATTTCAACGACGACGAAATTATCGCCCGCATGATGATCCCAATGGTCAACGAAGTGGTGCGTTGTCTTGAAGAAGGCGTCATCGCCAGCCCGGCGGAAGCCGATATGGCATTGGTGTACGGCCTGGGCTTCCCGCCATTCCACGGCGGCGCGTTCCGCTGGCTGGATACGCTCGGCAGCGCGAAGTACCTCGACATGGCGCAACAGTATCAGTCTCTCGGTCCGCTGTATGACGTGCCGGAAGGGCTGCGCGACAAAGCGCGCCATAACGAACCCTACTATCCAGCAGTTGAGCCAGCCCGTCCGGTTGGCGAGCTGAAAACGGCTTAAGGAGTCACAATGGAAAAGGTTGTCATTGTTGATGCGATTCGCACCCCGATGGGCCGTTCAAAAGGCGGCGCGTTCCGTAACGTGCGCGCGGAAGATCTCTCCGCGCACCTGATGCGTAGCCTGCTGGCGCGTAACCCGGCGCTGGCTCCTGCCGCGCTGGACGATATCTACTGGGGCTGCGTACAGCAGACCCTGGAGCAAGGTTTCAACATCGCCCGCAACGCGTCGCTGCTGGCGGAGATCCCGCACTCGGTTCCGGCAGTTACCGTTAACCGCCTTTGCGGTTCGTCAATGCAGGCGCTGCATGACGCCGCGCGGATGATCATGACCGGCGATGCGCAGGCCTGTCTTGTCGGCGGCGTGGAGCATATGGGCCATGTGCCGATGAGCCACGGCGTGGATTTCCATCCGGGTCTGAGCCGCAACGTCGCCAAAGCCGCGGGTATGATGGGGCTGACCGCAGAGATGCTCTCCCGCATGCATGGCATCAGCCGTGAAATGCAGGACGCGTTTGCCGCGCGATCGCACACCCGAGCCTGGGCGGCAACCCAGTCTGGCGCGTTTAAGAATGAGATCATCCCGACCGGCGGTCACGACGCGGACGGTGTGCTAAAGCAATTTACTTACGACGAAGTGATCCGTCCGGAAACGACCGTCGAAGCGCTGTCCACCCTGCGTCCGGCGTTCGATCCGGTCAGCGGTACGGTAACGGCAGGCACTTCGTCAGCCCTTTCCGACGGCGCAGCCGCGATGCTGGTTATGAGCGAGGGCCGTGCGCGGGAACTGGGCCTGAAAATTCGCGCCCGCGTACGTTCAATGGCGGTGGTGGGGTGCGATCCCTCGATCATGGGCTACGGTCCGGTTCCGGCGTCGACGCTGGCGCTGAAGAAAGCCGGGCTGACCGCCAGTGATATCGGCGTATTTGAGATGAACGAAGCGTTTGCCGCGCAGATCCTGCCGTGCATTAAAGATCTTGGGCTGATGGAGCAGATTGACGAGAAGATCAACCTGAACGGCGGCGCGATCGCCCTCGGTCATCCGCTCGGCTGTTCAGGCGCCCGCATCAGCACGACGTTAATCAATCTGATGGAACGTAAAGATGTGGAGTTTGGTCTGGCGACAATGTGTATCGGCCTGGGGCAGGGCATCGCGACAGTATTCGAGCGTGTCTAGGTGAGTTCAAGGCCCGGCACGCTCCGGGCCACCAGAAAAATCACCGGAGGGCGTCTCCCTTCACCGGGCATTATTTAGTTGCCGTTCTTCCCGCCTGTCAGGGGCGGGTTTTTTATTGCTTAAATGAAAGCGAACGCATCGCCAAACAGACGATCGGCTCGCGCGCTGCGCTCGTTGCAGAACAGGTCGCGCGCAATTTTCGCCATCTCAAAGCGACCCGCAATATAAATATCATGTTCTGCCAACGTACCGTGATCCTGCAACACGGCGGTTAATACCGTCCCGGTGCGCCCGCGCCAGCCCACTTCAGGCTGTTCAACCACCGGCTCCACGCGCAGGTTCGGGTGCTTCAGCGTCAGCGCTTCCAGCTCTGAGAGATCGTAGAGATGCTTTTCTTCGCGGCCACCCCAGTAAATGGTCACCTCACGGTTCGGGTTGCGCGCCAGGGCCGTCAACAGTATTGAACGCGCGTAAGAAAATCCGGTACCGCCGGCAATCAGGATCAGCGGGCGCTCTTCATCGTCGCGCAGCCACGCTTCACCGTGCGGAATATCAACGACGATCTCATGATCTTTAAGAATGCGATCCATCACCGCTTTGGCATAGAGGTTAATTTCAGACGCGCCAATATGAAGCTCAATAAACCCCTGTTCGTCCGGCGTTGACGCCATTGAGAACGGACGTTTATCCCGTTCGTCCATCACCACCATCAAATACTGACCGGCACGAAAGGAAAATGCCGCGTCGGGCACTAAACGAACGCGGTATACGGTATCGGTGATAGCTTCTACCGAGGTCACTTTACAGCTTAAGGTTGTCATGCGCTCCCTCTATGGGTCTATAGGGCAAAACGTTCGCGCCTCAGGCGCCTTTACCGTGATTAAAGATGGCCAGTTCATCCCAGATCGCGTCAACACGCGCGATAACATCCGGGTCTTTTTTAATGGGACGCCCCCACTCGCGTTGGGTTTCACCTGGCCATTTGTTCGTGGCATCCAGCCCCATTTTTGAACCCAGCCCGGAGACCGGCGAAGCAAAATCCAGATAATCGATTGGCGTGTTTTCGACCAGCACCGTGTCCCGTGCAGGGTCCATACGGGTGGTGATCGCCCAGATGACGTCGTTCCAGTCGCGAGCGTTGACATCGTCATCGCAGACGATAACAAACTTGGTGTACATAAACTGGCGTAAAAATGACCAGACCCCCATCATGACGCGTTTAGCATGTCCCGCGTACTGTTTTTTCATCGTCACAACGGCCAGACGGTACGAACAGCCTTCCGGCGGCAGGTAAAAGTCGACAATTTCCGGAAACTGCTTTTGCAGAATGGGGACAAAGACTTCGTTCAACGCTACGCCAAGTACCGCCGGTTCATCCGGTGGACGACCGGTATAAGTCGAGTGGTAAATGGCGTCTTCACGCTGGGTAATATGCGTGACGGTAAAGACCGGGAAGCTGTCCACCTCGTTGTAATAGCCGGTATGGTCCCCGTATGGGCCTTCCGGCGCCATCTCGCCGGGCTCAAGATACCCTTCCAGTACGATCTCCGCGCTGGCTGGCACTTCGAGATCGTTAGAAATACATTTAACCACTTCGGTTTTTGTACCGCGCAGCAGACCGGCAAAAGCATATTCGGACAGCGTATCCGGCACTGGCGTCACTGCGCCAAGAATCGTGGCCGGATCGGCCCCCAGCGCCACGGAAACCGGGAAGCGCTCGCCAGGGTGCGCCGCACACCACTCCTGATAATCAAGTGCGCCGCCGCGATGCGACAGCCAGCGCATGATGAGCTTATTTTTACCAATCAACTGCTGACGATAAATGCCCAGATTTTGCCGCTCTTTATGCGGCCCACGGGTCACGGTAAGCCCCCAGGTAATGAGCGGCGCAGCATCTTCCGGCCAGCAGGTCATAATGGGAATGCGGTTCAGATCGACGTCATCACCCGTAATAATCTTCTGCTGACAGGGCGCGCCACGAAGGCGCTTCGTCGGCATATTCAGCACCTGTTTGAACTGCGGAAGTTTGTCAAAGAGATCGCGAAAGCCCCTCGGCGGTTCCGGTTCTTTCAGAAAGGCCAGCAGCTTACCCACTTCACGCAGTGCGGAGACATCATCCTGCCCCATCCCCATCGCGACGCGCTTTGGCGTGCCAAACAGGTTACAGAGCACCGGCATGGAATAGCCTTTAGGATTTTCAAACAGCAGCGCGGGTCCGCCAGCACGCAGCGTGCGGTCAGCAATTTCGGTGATTTCCAGGTGCGGGTCAACTTCAAGCGTGATGCGTTTAAGTTCGCCCTGTTGTTCAAGCAGCGTCAGGAAGTCGCGTAAATCGTGATATTTCATGGCGTCCATTATAGCCTCTGGGTAAGCGCCTCATTATACGGCGTTCATCATCGTGATGCTGTATTTTTGTTAAATTAGCGTGAACTCAGGCAGCCAACAAAGAAGCAGCCGGAATTACGCCGGGTATAATTAACTTAGCGCATAGCTTTTGCTATGCTTGCGCCCCGAACAAGCGGATAAGAGTCATTATGCAATCCTGGTATTTACTGTACTGCAAGCGCGGGCAACTTCAGCGTGCCCAGGAACACCTCGAAAGACAGGCGGTCAATTGCCTGACGCCGATGATCACCCTGGAAAAGATGGTGCGTGGAAAACGTACCGCAGTCAGCGAACCGCTGTTCCCCAACTATCTGTTTGTGGAATTTGATCCGGAAGTGATTCATACCACAACGATTAACGCCACGCGAGGCGTCAGCCACTTCGTTCGTTTTGGCGCTTCCCCGGCCACCGTGCCCCCCAGCGTCATCCATCAGCTCTCCGTGTATAAACCGGAAGGCATTGTGGACCCGGAGACGCCTTACCCGGGTGACAGCGTGATCATCACCGAAGGCGCCTTTGAAGGGCTTCAGGCAATCTTCACCGAACCAGACGGCGAAGCGCGCTCTATGCTGCTGCTTAACCTGCTGAATAAAGAGGTGAAGCAGAGTGTGAAAAACACGGGTTTCCGTAAGCTATAACGCTCTTGCCGACCCGCATCCGGTTCACAGCGCGATGCCGAACAGCGTTCTGACATTGGTATCCGTTGTGGCGGCAAGCCACTGCGGATCGTCCCCGCGCCAGTGCGCGATACGCGCGAAAATATGCGGCAGATGCGCCGGTTCATTGCGCCGCGACGCCGGTTTCGGCGACAGATCGCGCGGCAATAAATAGGGTGCATCGGTTTCGATCAGCAGCTTATCCGCAGGAATAAACGGCAGTATTTCACGCAACGCCAGCCCGCGGCGCTCATCACACACCCAGCCCGTAATGCCTATGTATAACCCTCTGTCGATGCACGCCTGCATCTCCTGGCGTGTGCCGGTAAAACAGTGCAGCACAGCGCCCGGGAGCTTATCCAGCCACGGGTCGAGCAGCGCCAGGAAACGCGTATGCGCGTCACGGCAATGCATAAAAACCGGCATCTGTAATTCGGCGGCTATCCGCAACTGTGCGTCGAAAGCTCGTTCCTGCTCTTCTGGCGTGGAAAAGTTGCGATTGAAATCAAGACCGCACTCGCCAATCGCCACCACCTCCGGTAACGCCGCCAGGGCGACAATGGCTTCCTCCGTTGACGGTTGCCATTGGCTACTGTCGTGCGGGTGAACGCCGGCGGTGGACCAACATTGGGGATAATGTTGCGCAAGACGCTGCGCCTGCTGACTTTCATGGAGATTCGTGCCGGTAAGAAGCATGCCGTTCACGCCAGCGGCAAGCGCTCGCGCCACCACCTCGTCCCGGTCTCTGGAGAACTGCGAACTGGTCAGGTTTACGCCAATATCAAACATGCTTCTCTCCATATGAAAACCGCCCTGACGGGCGGTTATATTTAATCTTCGGTCTTTCCGGCTCTTGCAGCGTCTGCTTCTGCTTCCGCCTCGTTATCTTCATCCCGCGTCTGTCGTTTGCCGACGTAAAAACGCGAAAAGAAAACGCCGACTTCAAACAGGCAGTACATGGGTATTGCCAGCAGTGTTTGAGAAAAAACGTCCGGCGGCGTAAGCAGCATGCCAATTACAAAGGCGCCAACCAGCACGTAGGGACGTTTTTTACGCAGATCGTCCGGCGTGGTAATACCTACCCAACACAGCAATACGATGGCAACGGGCACCTCAAAGGAAATACCAAACGCCATAAACAGCGCCATGACAAAGCTGAGATAGCTGGCAATGTCGGTCGAGACCTGTACGCCTTCCGGCGCAGTGTTAGCCAAAAAGCCAAACGCCAGCGGGAACACCACGAAATAGGCGAACGCCATACCAATATAGAACAGCAGCGAACTGGAGATCAGCAGCGGTACCACCAACCGTCGCTCATGTTTATACAACGCCGGTGCAATAAACGCCCAGACCTGATACAGGATCACTGGTGCTGACAGGATCAGCGACACCATGAAGGTCAGTTTGATTGGCGTGAAAAAGGGTGATGCGACGTCCGTCGCGATCATGGTCGCACCCTGCGGCAGCTGTTTTATCAGCGGCGCGGAAACCAGGTGATAGATGTCATTAGCAAAATAGACCAATGCCAGAAAAATCACGATAACCGCAATGATGCAGTTAAGCAGGCGTTTGCGCAGCTCGATCAGGTGCGTGATAAGCGGTTGAGTATCTTCTACAGCCATGTTTACGGTTTATCACTCGACGTGGTGGAGGCGCCTGCAGCAGGCGCAGCGGATTTCGGTTCAGCGTCTTTCACGCCAGCGACAGGCTTCTCCGCCGCCACAGGTTTTTTATCCTCGGCAACCGCAGCCGTTTCCAGAGCCTCGGGGGCCTGTTCAGGCGCGCTGGCCTGGACTTCTGCCGTCGCCGGGGTAACCCCTTCATGCTGCTCTTCGTTCCCTTTGACTATCGGGTTATGGATAGTATGCGCTTCATCACTCGCCTTTTCCGGCTCGTTAGCGCTGTAGGAACGTTTCATCGACTCTGCCGCCTGACGCAGTTCGTCCATTGAGGCCTTCAACTCAGGCGTCAGGTTTTCGAGGCTCGCTTTCTCAACTTTTTTCAGGCTGTCCTGAAACTCCTGGAGCTTCAGTTCCTGCGTCAGTTCATTCTGAACGGTCGTGGCGAGAGAGCGCAGCGCGCGAACCCAGCCCGCTATCGTTTTGACGGCTACCGGCAGTCGCTGCGGCCCCAGCACGACGAGGCCGATAATAAATACCAGTAACAGTTCGCTAAAACCGATATCAAACACGAATTACACCTGCTCTTTATCGTGGCGCTTGGCGTCTTCTGTTTTAGCGTCTGCGGGTTTGTCAGTGATTGACTTCGCGGTGAAGTCAGCATCCTGACTGGTTTTTTCCTGTTTCGCATCATCATCACTCATGGCTTTTTTGAAGCCTTTAATGGATGCGCCGAGATCGGAACCGATAGAACCGAGCTTTTTGGTGCCAAACAACAGGACAACGATGACGGCAATGATCACCAACTGCCAAATACTGATACCACCCATACATGTTCCTCAGTGATAGATGATGAAATAATTAGGCCCGTAGTATACGTTACATAGCCCGCGATGAGCGATGAAAAAATCAGCGAGTTTTGCGCCAGCCAACGATCCAGGCGACGAGGCCGCCCGCCATTAACCAGCCGGGCATATAGCCCCATTCAGGACGACTAATCAGCAGGAAGGTCCCACTTAATAGCAGCGTGGCGCCAATACCGAATAAATAACGGGACTGACCCTGACGGACATGGTTCTCATGAAGCTCGCGCGCAATCTTATCAACACTGTGCTGTAAATATTTGCCCTGGCGCAAACTGTCGTACACCAGTTCAGGCAGTTCCGGCATTTTTTCGACCCAGAACGGCGCTTTTTCCTTAAAGGCTCTGACCAGAGCAGGAATACCGACCTGATCTTTGATCCAGGATTCGAGAAAAGGTTTCGCCGTTTTCCAGAGATCGAGCTGCGGATACAGCTGACGACCCACGCCTTCAACGTACAACAATGTCTTCTGCAATAATACCAGTTGCGGCTGCACTTCCATGTTGAATCGACGCGCCGTATTGAAAAGGTTTAACAACACGTGGCCAAACGAGATCTCCGCCAGCGGCTTTTCAAAGATAGGCTCACAGACCGTGCGGATAGCGAACTCAAACTCTTCGACGTTGGTATCCGGCGGAACCCAGCCTGAATCGACGTGTAATTCCGCCACTTTGCGGTAATCACGGTTAAAGAAGGCGATGAAATTTTCCGCCAGATAACGCTTATCTTCTTTGTTTAACGAGCCGACAATACCGCAATCAATACCTATATACTGCGGATCTTCCGGGTGCTCATAGCTCACGAAGATATTGCCGGGGTGCATGTCCGCATGGAAAAAGCTGTCGCGAAACACCTGGGTGAAGAACACTTGCACACCGCGTTCTGCCAGCAGTTGCATGTTGGTGCCGTTCTTTTCCAGCGCCACGACATCGGAAACCGGAATACCGTAAATGCGCTCCATCACCATCATGTTCTCACTGCAATAGTCAGAATACACTTCCGGGACGTAGAGCATCGGGCTGCCTTCAAAGTTTCGGCGCAGCTGGATAGCATTAGCCGACTCGCGCAGCAGGTTCAACTCATCGATTAGCGTCTTCTCGTACTCGCGTACCACTTCCGTTGGACGCAGACGACGACCATCCGGCAGCAAGCGGGGCACCCAGCGCGCCAGGCGGTAAATAAGCTTAAGATCCGCTTTGATGATCGGCAAAATGTCCGGCCGGATAACCTTAATGACCACCTCTTTGCCGTTCGATTTCAGCCTGGCCGTATGCACCTGGGCGATGGACGCTGACGCCAGCGGCTTGATCTCAAAATCGTCAAACCAGGCTTCAACGGGCAGTCCGCCCATCGCCGCTTCGATTTGCGCTTTCGCCAGTTTGCCGTCAAACGGCGCAACTTTGTCCTGCAACAGCGCAAGCTGGTCAGCAATTTGCGGCGGGAAGAGATCGCGGCGGGTAGAGAGCATCTGCCCGAACTTGATCCACACTGGCCCTAACTCTTGCAGTGCCAGTCTCAGCCGCTCTCCCAGCAGTTTGTCTTTATGACGGTTTGGCATCCAGAACAGGCCATATCGCCATAACCGTAGCGGCAGCGTGATCCGCATTCTGGGGATGAGCTCATCAAGTCCGTAGCTTAAAAAGGTGCGAATGATGAAATATAGGCGCCGTACTTCACCTGGCGTCATTTAGCCTCCAGTTTTTCCAGCCGCTTCGTCAGCGCATCAACAGCGCGTTCCACCGCTGCCGTTTCTTCCGCAAACCAGGCGACCTCAAGGGGTCCGGGCGCCATTCGCCACTCTTCCGTGATTGCTTCGGCGACATAGCGCTGTTGGCGTTGAATGCCGTGACGGAGAAATCTGGCCCCACCGCGCAGGGCTTTACCGATCCCTTCCGCCGCGATATCGCCAGTGTAGGGCGCGATCAGCTCGGCAGGATCGAATTCCGCTAAATCGGCAAGGGCGACAAAATTCTGAACGACCTGAATATCACCCTGAACTTCCAGTTCGCCACTGCGAATCAGCGCGGTGAGCTGCTGACGGTCGCGCAGTTCAGGCAGCACGCTGGCGTAGGTAATGACGGTGCAATCAGCCTCGCCCGCCCACTCACCCAGCACGTCAACCTGACGCTCGCTGAAAACCAGAATCAATGATGTCGAAAAGCCTTTTAGTTCCACGCGCAGCACTTTACCCAGCAGGCGCGTTCGCGCGGTTTTCAGCGCTGGTGAACGGTACAGGAACGTATTGAGCAGACTTTCCATTCCTGCGGTCACTAAGGGTTTAAAAGGCATCCCCGCTCTCCTGTCAGAACTTATAGCCGCGATGCAGCGCTACCACACCCGCCGTCAGGTTGTAATAATCGACGCTTTCAAACCCGGCGTCCTGCATCATCGCTTTCAGCGTGTCCTGATCGGGATGCATACGAATAGATTCCGCTAAATAGCGGTAGCTGTCCGCATCGTTCGCCACCATGGAACCGATACGTGGTAGAACGTGGAAAGAGTAGGCATCGTAGGCTTTGCTCAGCGGCTCGATAATCGGCTTAGAAAATTCCAACACCAGCAGGCGTCCGCCGGGTTTCAGCACGCGGAACATGGAGCGCAGGGCTTTGTCTTTGTCCGTGACGTTACGTAGACCGAAGGAAATGGTGATACAGTCAAAGGTGTTGTCCGGAAAGGGCAGCGCTTCCGCGTTAGCCTGAACGTATTCGACGTTGCCGATAACCCCGATGTTACGCAGTTTTTCACGGCCCATCTTAAGCATGGAGTCATTGATATCCGCCAGGATCACCTTGCCGGTTTCACCGACCAGGCGAGAGAACTTGGCCGTCAGATCGCCCGTCCCTCCGGCCAGATCAAGCACCGTCTGACCGCGGCGAACGCCGCTGCAGTCGATAGTGAAGCGCTTCCACAAGCGATGAATGCCAAATGACATTAAATCATTCATGACATCATATTTTGAAGCCACAGAATGAAAAACGTGGGCCACCATGTCTGCTTTCTGTTCTTTAGCGACAGTCTGAAAACCAAAGTGCGTCGTTTCTTGTGAATTATCCACCATCTCAGTGCCTGCTCATCAAAAAATTGTTCGAGAAGTGTAACAGATTGGGGCTATTTGCCCTACCCTTCTACCCGTTCCGGCGACGCCAAACGGGCTAAATCGATTGCTGTTTGACGCCGCTATCGTCTGAATGAAGCGTGTTTTCAGGTGCTTCGGGCACCGCGCGCAAACGGTATTCTTCATCCTGCGACGTCGCCTGTTCGGCCAGTTCCGGATTAATCTCGCGTTTGATTTCCACGCCTAACCCCCGAAACGCTTCTGCCTGCGCCAGCACGTTGCCGCGCCCCGACGTCAGTTTTTTCATCGCCTGACGGTAGTTGTCCTGCGCTTTCTCGAGGCTTTGCCCGACAGACGACATATCATCCACAAACAGCCGCATCTTGTCGTACAGTTTACTGGCTCGTTCGGCAATTTGCTGCGCATTGCGGCTTTGATGCTCGTAGCGCCACAGGTTGGCGATGGTCCGTAACGCCACCAGCAACGTCGTAGGGCTGACCAGCATAATGTTATTTCTCAATGCCTCGGTAATCAGCTCGGGCTGTCTGTCCAGCGCCAGCAAAAAAGCAGGCTCGACGGGGATAAACATCAGCACATAGTCCAGCGAACGCAGTCCTGGAAGCTGCTGGTAATCTTTACGCCCAAGCAGGCGAATATGGTTACGCACGGATGCGATATGCTCCTGGAGCGCGCTCTCACGGGTGACGTCATCTTCCGCGTTGAAATAGCGCTCATAGGCCACCAGCGTCATTTTAGCGTCGATCACGACATCTTTGCCCTGCGGTAAGCGGACAATCACGTCGGGCTGCATCCGCGAACGAACATCATTTTCAATGCTGACCTGCGTTTCGTACTCATAGCCTTCGCGCAGGCCGGAAGCCTCCAGCACGCGGGTAAGCACCACCTCACCCCAGTTGCCCTGGGTTTTATTGTCGCCTTTCAGCGCGCGCGTGAGATTGACCGCTTCCTGCGCCATCTGCGCATTGAGCTGTTGCAGATTACGAATCTCATGCGCCAGCGTATGCCGCTCGCGCGCCTCCTGACCAAAGCTGTCCTGAACCTGGCGGCGAAAACCGTCCAGTTGCTCACGCAACGGCGTGAGCAGGCTGTTAAGGCTCTGTCGGTTTTGCTCGTCGACCCGGCGGTTGCTTTGCTCAAAAATCCGGTTCGCCAGGTTTTCGAACTGCTCGCTGAGGCGCTGCTCGCTGTTGATCATCTGACGAATTTTGTCTTCCGCATGCTGCTGCGTCGCTTCCATTCGCGTCGTAACTTCCCGCAGATCCGCTTCCAGCGAGGTGTTAATACTGCGCAGACTGCGAAGCTCATTGTTCAGCAGTTCGCACTCGTCGCGCCAGTGATCGCTTTGGGCAAGCTCCTGTCTGGCCGCGCTTAGCGCCGCCACCATCTCTTCACGCTCGCTAAGCTGATCGGCTTTTTGCTGTGCATGTTGATAACTGGCGATCAGCCAGCCCAGCGCAACGCCTACCAACGCTAGCACTGCATAAATTATGAGAGAGATATCCAAAATGCCTCCTGCCGCAACCACTCACCAGCACAAAATAGAATTGTGCTGTATAAACGTCCAGTTTGAAAGGGATTTCCTGCGAGGCGTTACGCAAAATAAAAAGGCCGAACGCGTCGGCCCTGGGGGGAAAAACAGAAAATTAGATCAGGCGACGCGCCGCTTCCACCACGATTTTCACCGCATGGCTTTCGGTTTGCTTCATGGTCTCGGCGTTCGGTATCTCTTGCTGAGTACGGTTGACGATAACCCCGGCAACCATTCCCGCACGCAGACCCTGGCTGGCGCACATGGTCAGCAAAGTTGCAGACTCCATCTCATAGTTCATGACGCCCATCGCCTGCCACTCTTCCATCGAGCCTTTAAAGCGGCTCACAACGCGACCAGAATAGGTGTCGTAACGCTCCTGCCCTGGATAGAAAGTGTCAGAGGACGCGGTTACGCCTACGTGCGTAGTCGCCCCTATTGATTTCGCCGCCTCGACCAGCGCGGTGGTACAGTCAAAATCTGCCACCGCCGGGAATTCCATCGGCGCGAAGTGCAGGCTTGCACCGTCGAGACGCACAGATGCCGTGGTCACCAGAACATCGCCCACATTGATATGCGGCTGAATCGCGCCGGTGGTACCGATACGCAGGAAAGTACGAATGCCCAACTGCGCCAGCTCTTCTACGGCGATGGAGGTGGACGGGCCGCCGATACCGGTCGAGCAGACAATCACAGACTTGCCGTCCAGCTCTGCGCGCCAGGTCGTAAATTCGCGATGCGATGCCAGCTTAACCGGCTTATCCATCAGCGCGGCGATCTTTTCCACACGCTCCGGATCGCCTGGAACGATTGCAAGCGTAGCCCCTTGTAAATCGCTTTTGGTGAGGCCGAGATGAAAAACATCAGACTTGGACATATAAAACTCCTCTGTGATTCGGTTTTAGTCAGAAGAAGCAAAAAGATACTCTACCGAAGGATGCAGGTGATTTTCGTGACCATCATCACCATGAGGGAAAACAGTTGCATTGAATTACGCTGATTAAGTGATGCCGATCACAATTAGTTGTCAACCCTGCCTTCCATTGCACAAAAATTGAGCCAATTCAGGCAGTGTGCTTTAGTGAAGGCTGTCTATAGTTAACATTGCGCTATGTATTTTAAGGGTACGGAGAATACCATGACCTCAACACAACAAACGGGCTTTGCACCTGCGGCCTCTCCCCTCGCCTCTACAACGGTTCACACTCCGGACGACGCCATTATTGCCGGTTTTACCTCCATCCCTTCTCAGGGAGAAGATATGCCGGCTTATCAGGCGCGACCAAAACAAAACGATGCGCCCCTGCCAGTGGTCATTGTAGTGCAGGAAATTTTTGGCGTGCATGAACACATCCGCGATATTTGCCGCCGGCTGGCGCTGGAAGGGTATCTGGCTATTGCGCCAGAGCTCTATTTTCGCGAGGGCGATCCGAATGATTACAGCGACATCCCGACGCTGTTCAGCAATCTGGTCAGCAAAGTGCCGGATGCACAGGTGCTGGCCGATCTTGACCACGTCGCCAGTTGGGCGGCCCGCAACGGCGGCGATCCGCACCGTCTGATGGTGATCGGTTTTTGCTGGGGGGGACGCATTAGCTGGCTGTACGCCGCGCATAATCCACAGCTCAAAGCTGCCGTCGCCTGGTATGGGAAACTGATGGGTGAAAAGACCCTGAACTCACCGAAGCATCCGGTCGATATCGCCACGGATTTAAATGCGCCAGTGCTGGGGCTGTATGGTGGTCAGGATACGGGGATCCCGCTCGATACGGTTGAGACAATGCGCCAGGCGCTGCGGGCGGCAAACGCGAAAGCAGAGATTGTAGTTTATCCGGATGCCGGACACGCATTTAATGCCGATTACCGTCCGAGTTATCATGCGGAATCCGCGAAAGATGGCTGGCAGAGAATGCTGGCGTGGTTCAGCCAGTACGGCGGGAAGAGAGCGTAATGATTAAAAGCCCGGTGGCGGCTACGCCTTGCCGGGCCTTTGTCACAGGGTTGGCAAAGGTATTAACCCTGACGCAAATTCTGCGCTGCCTTCACCATGTTCGCCAGCGCCGCCCGCGTTTCCGGCCAGCCGCGAGTTTTCAGGCCGCAGTCCGGGTTGACCCACAAACGTTCCGCCGGGATGCGCTGGGCCGCTTTTTGCAGCAGGGCTTCAATCCACTCCACGCCTGGCACGTTCGGGGAGTGAATGTCATACACGCCCGGCCCAATTTCGTTCGGGTAGTCGAACTCTTCAAATGACTCCAGTAGCTCCATGTCTGAACGCGACGTCTCAATGGTGATCACATCCGCATCCAGCGCGGCAATCGAGTCCATGATGTCGTTAAACTCGCAGTAGCACATGTGGGTGTGGATCTGCGTGTCGTCCTTAGCGACGGCGGCGCTGATGCGAAACGCTTCCACGCCCCACTGTAAATAGGCATCCCAGTCGCTGCGACGCAGCGGCAGACCTTCACGTAGCGCCGGTTCGTCAATCTGGATAATACCAATGCCCGCCGCCTCCAGATCCGCCACTTCATCCCGCAGCGCCAGCGCGATCTGTTTGGCGATGGTTTCGCGGGTTACGTCTTCGCGCGGGAAGGACCAGCAGAGAATGGTCACCGGACCGGTTAACATGCCTTTTACCGGCTTGTCGGTCAGCGACTGAGCGTACTTCGCCCAGTCGACGGTAATCGGCGCAGGACGGCTGACATCACCAATTACCACTGGCGGCTTCACGCAGCGCGAGCCGTAACTCTGCACCCAGCCGTTCTGGGTAAAAACAAAGCCGTCAAGATGCTCACCAAAGTACTCCACCATGTCGTTACGCTCAGCTTCGCCATGGACCAGCACGTCCAGTCCTAATCGCTCCTGTTCAACAATCGCCTGCTTAATGTGTTCGGCAATACCGGTGCGGTAGTGATTCGCATCCAGATTACCTTTTTTGAAGTCCAGTCGCAGGCCGCGGATTTCCGTGGTTTGCGGGAAGGAACCGATGGTGGTCGTCGGCCAGGCGGGTAATTTGAAACGCGCACGCTGGGCTTCGGCGCGTACTTCATACGGATTCTGACGTTGACTGTCCTGCGCGGAGATCGCCGCCAGACGTTTTTCTACCGCCGCATTATGTACGCGTGTTGACTGCCGACGCGCCTGAATTGGTACGCTCCACTCGCGAATTGCCGTCGTGTCGCCGCTGTTCAGCGCATCGCGCAGCAGGGCCAGCTCTTCACATTTTTGCAGAGCAAAGGCAAACCAGCTTTTCACCTCCGCATCCAGACGGGTCTCTACGCTCAGATCGATCGGGCTGTGCAGCAGGGAGCAGGAAGAAGCGATCCACAGCTCACGTTTGTCCACGATGTCCTTAATTTGTGCGTATTTTTCCGTTAGATCGGCGCGCCAGACGTTACGACCATTTACCAGACCTGCAGACAGTAGCCAGTCAGCGGGCAGACGCGTATGCAGTTCCGCCACATCGTCTTTACCGTGTACCAGGTCAACGTGCAGACCCTGTACCGGCAGCGCTGTAATGGTGTCGAGATTCGGCGTCACGCCCTCGAAATAGGTGGTGAGCAGCAGCTTCACCTGTCCGGTGAGCGCGTCATACGTCGGTTTAAAGGCATCGAGCCAAATCTGGGGCAGCTCCAGCACCAGCGCAGGCTCATCGATCTGTACCCACTGAATACCGCGTTTGCCCAGCTCAATCAGCACCTGTTTATAGACCGGCAGAATATCGTTCAGCAGGCTGAGACGGTCAAATTGCTCGCCTTTCACTTTACCCAGCCACAGGTACGTTATCGGACCCAGCAGGACCGGTTTCACCTGGTGGCCCAGCGCCAGCGCTTCGTCTACTTCGTCCAGAAGCTGGGTCCAGGTCAGTTTGAACTGCTGACCTTTTACGAATTCCGGCACCATGTAGTGATAGTTAGTGTTAAACCATTTGGTCATTTCTGCCGCCGCAGCCGGTTCACCGGTCGGCGCGCGACCGCGACCGATGCGGAACAGGGTATCGATATCAACAGAGCCGTCTTTATTCTGATGACGCGCCGGCACGTTGCCAAGCAGCAGGCTGGTGGTCAGCACATGATCGTACCAGGCGAAATCGCCTACCGGCAGCAGGTCAATACCGGCCTGTTTTTGTTGATCCCAGTGGCGCGCGCGCAATTCACGCCCTACCGCCAGCAGCTCTTCACGGGACGCGTTGCCCGCCCAGTAGCTTTCTTGCGCTTTTTTCAGCTCGCGACGCAGGCCGACGCGAGGAAAACCGAGGGTGTGATTAATAATTGTCATTTTTATAACCTCATAATGTGTAATCCGAAGGATTTCGGATTTAGGGAAGGCGGCAAACTTGCTCATCCCCAGCAGCTTACTGAAGTAAGTGACTGGGGTGAGGAAGTGCAGCCAACGCACCATAAATTCGAAAGACGCAGGATTTAGACGTCCAGATGTTTACACATCTATATTTGGCGGTTACTGTATATTCCTCAAGCGCAATTTGCTCATGCCGAAGTGAAGGACTTTCATGATCGAGATTAAACACCTGAAAACGCTCCAGGCGCTGCGGAATACCGGGTCGCTCGCCGCCGCCGCCGCGACGCTGCATCAGACCCAGTCCGCCTTGTCTCACCAGTTCAGCGATCTGGAACAGCGCCTTGGCTTTCGGCTGTTTATCCGTAAAAGCCAGCCGCTGCGCTTTACGCCGCAGGGTGAGATATTGTTACAGCTCGCCAACCAGGTATTGCCGCAGATTAGCCGCGCGCTGCAGGCCTGTAATGAACCGCAGCAAACACGCTTGCGCATCGCGATTGAGTGCCACAGCTGTATTCAGTGGCTGACCCCGGCGCTGGAGCAGTTCCGCGCGAAGTGGCCGCAGGTAGAGATGGATTTTAAATCCGGGGTGACGTTTGATCCGCAGCCAGCGTTGCAGCAGGACGAACTGGATCTGGTACTGACCTCCGACATTCTGCCGCGCAGCGGGCTGCACTATTCCCCAATGTTTGATTTCGAAGTGCGGCTGGTACTGGCGCCCGATCACCCGCTGGCCAGTCAAATCCAGATCTCACCGGAAGATTTAGCCAGTGAAACGTTGCTGATCTATCCGGTACAGCGCAGCAGACTGGACGTCTGGCGACATTTCCTGCAGCCCGCAGGCATCAGCCCGGCGCTGAAAAGCGTTGATAACACGCTATTGTTGATTCAGATGGTAGCGGCAAGAATGGGCATCGCCGCCCTGCCGCACTGGGTGGTGGAGAGTTTTGAGCGCCAGGGTCTGGTGGTCACCAAAACTCTGGGCGATGGGCTCTGGAGCCACCTTTACGCCGCCGTGCGCGACGGCGAACAGCGCCAGCCGGTGACCGATGCGTTTATTCGCTCGGCGCGCAGTCATGCCTGCGATCACCTGCCGTTTGTGCGGAGCGCGGAGCGACCCACTTTCGATGCACCCACAGAGAAGCCAGTATCACAACCGCGCCTGTGATAAAGCTCGGCCAGTGAGGCTGTTGATGCCAGATCGCCAGATTAACCAGCAGCCCGGCAGGCACATGCATGTTATTCATAATGCCTAACGTGCCGGCATCCACCTGCGTCGCCCCCACGTTCCACATGAAATAGCCGATACCTGACGCCGCCACGCCGAGGAAGACCAGAATGCCCCACTGCAGCGTCGTTTCTGGCATCTTCTGCGCATTGCCAAGCAAAGACCACGCCGCCACCGCCACCAGAAACGCGCCGACGTAGAACCAGGCGAACGCGTTGTACTGCGGCATAGGGCGGGTTTCCATTAGACGCTTGTAGCCCACCATGCCGATGGCAAAGCTGATATTGGAAAGCTGCACCAGCAGAAGGCCGGTCCAGAAGTGATCGGTGACCTGATCATAACGGATAATACCCGCGCCGATCACCGCCAGAAGGGCGCTAAACGCATATCCCCAGCGCAGGCGGCGTTTGCTCATCACGTCATAAATCAGCGTGATATAAAGCGGCGTCAGCACGGTAAACAACAACAGTTCCGACACGGTCAAATACAGATAGGCGTGGAAACTCAACATATACATTATGCCGAGCTGCATTGCGCCCACCAGCATATACAGCCCGACAGTTTTCAGGCTGTGGCCGCGCGTGCGCAGAAACGGTAAAAAGACCAACGCCGCCAGGCCAACCCGCACCAGCACGGCGAAATAGCTGTCGACGTGTCCGGCAAGGTATTCGCCGAACAGGCTAAAAGAAAACGCCCACAGGATGGTGGTAATGATGAGTAACGCCACAATGGAACTCTCCGGGTTCAAGGAGTATCCATTGTAGCGTAGAGTTAGGTTGACAACTGACTAACTAACGAACAATCACCTTAACGCAAAAACAGATTGCGCAGATAATGCGGCACCGCATCATCGGCATTAATCCCAATCACTTCCAGCTCGGCATGTAAATCTTTCAGACGCTGGTGGGCGTTGCCCATGATGCAGCCCTTGCCAGCCATCGACAGCATTTCCGCGTCGTTCATGCCATCACCAAAGGCGATGCAGTCGGTCAGGCTGTAGCCCATCGCCTTCGCCACGGCTTCCAGCGCGTGGCCTTTCGATACGCCGCCTGCCATCACCTCCAGACAGGTGAGCGTGGAAAAACTGACGTTCACGCGGTCGCCCCAGCGCGCGTTGATCGCCTGTTCCAGTGGCAGCAGCACCTCATGGCTGTCGCTGGTGAAGAATACCTTGCTGATGCCTTCCGGCTCCAGCAGCGCCGGCTCAAACAGGGAGTAGTTAAAGACTGCCTCTTTGAAAAAACGCATTTCATCCGGGCGGTGACGGTTCATAAACCATTCATCGTCACGATAGACATTCGTGATGATATCCGGGCTTGCGTTCACCACACCAAACAGATCGCTGGCGATATCGCGATCCAGATTATGGGTAAACACCAGATTGCCGTCCATATCATGCACCCGCGCACCGTTAGAGGTGATCATGTAGGACTTAATTTCCAGATTATCGCGGATTTGTCCCACGTCGACGTGGTGGCGACCGGTGGCAAAAACAAAGTTAACGCCACGCGCGGTCAGCAGTTTCAGTGTCTCTTTAGCGTAAGGAGATAGGGTATGGTCGGGCGAGAGCAGCGTGCCATCTAAATCAGACGCAACAACCTGATACATATAGAAATTCAACCTCTAAGCAAAGCGGTTTCCGCTGGTGAGTTATGCTTGTTGAAAAAATCAACAATAGCGTGAAGCGCGACTGAGCGCATGGCGTCCTTTTCAAAAAGGATCTCATGGTACGCGCCTTTGATGACAAGCGGTTGACCCCCTTCGATCGGGTGTCCCGCCGCGGCGCGGATTTCACAAAAACGGTAATGCATGCGGTTATCCACCACACGCTCTTCTTCGGCCTGGATCAGCAACGTTGGCGTGGCGTCGTCGCCCGCCCCGGCCAGCACATGCTCTGCCGCCAGGATGCCTTCACGTACCCAATGGTAGGTCGGGCCGCCCACGCGCAATTGTGGCTCATCGGCGTAAAACCGCAGGTTACGCCGATAACGCTGCCGACTGTGCGTTAACAAATTCATGCCAAACGGCAACGCCCGCCAGCGCCCGGTGCCAATCGCATAACCTTCACGGATGCGGGGATGCCCCTCGGCCCAGTCGAGAATATGGCGAACCATCCAGTCGGGCAGGCGCATCACAATACCAAACATCGGCGCGCATAGCGCGATCGCATCGCACTGGTTTGGATGACGTTGCAGAAACAAAGTCGCAATCGCGCCGCCCATCGAGTGCGCCAGAATGTAGCGCTTCCGCCACGGTCCCGGCTGCACTTCCTGTTCCCAGAACGCCGTTAAATCATCAACATAATCGTTGAAGTTATCGACATGACCACGGTGCGGATCCGATAACATGCGCCCGGAACGGCCCTGCCCCCGGTGATCAATGATCAGGACATCAAAGCCAAGATGAAACAGGTCATAGGCCAGTTCGGCATATTTAACGTAGCTTTCAATACGCCCCGGACAAACCACGATCACCCGATCGTTTTGCTCTGCGCGAAAACGGACGAAACGTACCGGCACGCTGTCTACGCCCGTAAATTCCGCTTCCTCCCGCTGGCGCCAGAAATCGGTCAGCGGTCCCATTGAGAACGCCGCGAACGCATTTTCTCTCGTTTCCCAGTCTTTTTGCTGCTGAAACATCAGGTATCCAGCCTCGTTTACCAGGTAAAATCGTTTTTTTGTCGTTGCCTGACACAACCGCACAACAGTAGCGTATTGTGGCATAAAAATAGACAATCAGGGAGTTTCCGATGACTTTCGAATGGTGGTTCGCCTACCTTTTGACGTCCATAATTTTGAGCCTTTCACCGGGCTCCGGCGCCATCAATACCATGACCACCTCCATTAACCATGGCTATCGTGGCGCAATGGCCTCTATCGCCGGGTTACAGGCGGGCCTGGCTATCCATATCGTGCTGGTCGGCGTCGGACTGGGAACGCTGTTCTCTCGGTCGGTACTCGCATTTGAGATACTGAAATGGGCGGGCGCGGCCTATCTGATCTGGTTGGGCATCCAGCAGTGGCGTGCAGCGGGGGCCATTGATTTGACCACAATGGCGAATACCCAATCCCGCGGACGTCTGTTTCAGCGCGCCGTCTTCGTCAACCTGACCAACCCGAAAAGCATCGTTTTTCTCGCCGCGCTGTTTCCACAGTTCGTCATGCCGAAGGAGCCGCAGCTGATGCAGTACATCATTCTCGGTGTGACGACGATTGTCGTTGATATTGTGGTGATGATTGGTTACGCGACGCTGGCGCAGCGAATTGCGCTCTGGATCAAAGGACCGAAGCAGATGAAGGCGCTGAATAAAGTGTTCGGTTCGCTGTTTATGCTGGTCGGCGCGCTACTGGCTTCGGCAAGGCATGCGTGACAAACGGAGTCGCGCTCGCAATACCTTGTTGACGATCAGAACGGTGGAATATTGACCGTCGAACCAGACAGCAAAGAAAGAAACAGGGTTCATTCTTTGCTGTTGAACGCAGTGTTGCTGGATAGACTGACTCAGCGGTTTATGCTGGAGCAGATGAGCGGACAACAAATTACCGTGCTGGTAAGGCGGGAAATAAATCAGCGCGAAATGATCAAATGGATGCCAAAGCCCGCAAACAGCGCGCCGGCAAAGCCGTCGATCCATTTCGCCAGCCGCTGATAGCCGCGACGCATCTGTGGCAGCGCAAACAGACTCGCCACCACCGTAAACCACGCGAATGTTTCCACGATAATCAGCACAAAGATACCCCAGCGCGCGGCGGTACCCACGTTATCGCCAACAAACAGGGAAAACACCGAACCGAAATAGATTATCGCTTTTGGGTTCGCCAGATTGGTCAGCAATCCCTTCAGAAAACTGCGTCCGCTCTGCGCCAGTTCAACCTGCGGCGCGGGCGCGGCAGTATCCTGCTTTTTCAGCGCGCCGCGTAGCATCTGGTAGCCCATCCAGCACAGATACAGACCGCCGCCGACCATAATAATGGTATGCAGCCAGGCCATTTTTTCAATAATCAGATGCAGGCCAAGCAGCGCGATGCCCGCCCAGACCATAACGCCACAGGTAATCCCCAGCACGCCCATCATCGCTTCTTTACGCGAGCGGCTGACGGCAGTCTGCGAGACGAAAAAGAAATCCGGACCCGGACTCATGAGCGCTACAATGTGCACCATCGCCACGGTGAGAAATAACATTAGCATGATCGAAATACTCGCGGGGGAAACAGTTCAGTGAGTAACCATCCTGGCACTTTTTTGCCTGGCTGACTACTCCTCGTCGTCACCGTCTACGTGAGCGCGAATCAGCGCCATAAATTCTTTACCGAAGCGTTCGAGTTTACGCATCCCGACACCGTTGACGCTGAGCATTTCGCTGGCGGAAACCGGCATCTGTTCGGCCATCTCAATCAGGGTGGCATCGTTAAACACCACGTACGGCGGGATATTTTCTTCGTCGGCGATCGCCTTACGCAACTTGCGCAGTTTTGCGAACAACTTGCGATCGTAATTGCCGCCGAAGGATTTCTGCATAACCCGCGGCTTAAGGGCTACGATACGCGGTACGGCAAGCTGAAGCGGCACTTCGCCGCGCAGCACCGGACGCGCCGCGTCGGTCATTTGTAACGCGGAATGCTGGGCGATATTTTGCGTCACCAGCCCCAGGTGGATCAGTTGACGGATCACGCTGACCCAGTGCTCATGGCTTTTCTCGCGTCCCATACCGTAGACTTTGAGCTTGTCATGTCCCAGTTCACGGATGCGCTGGTTGTTGGCGCCGCGGATCACCTCAACAACATACCCCATGCCAAAACGCTGGTTCACCCGGCCTATCGTCGAGAGGGCAATTTGCGCGTCCTGCAGGCCATCGTACTGTTTTGGCGGATCAAGGCAGATATCACAGTTGCCGCACGGCTCCTGCCGCCCTTCACCAAAGTAGTTGAGCAATACCAGGCGACGACAGGTTTGCGCCTCGGCAAACGCGCCCATCGCATTCAGCTTATGTCGCTCGATATCCTGCAGTTGCCCCTGCGGTTTTTCTTCCAGGCAGCGGCGCAACCACGCCATATCCGCCGGATCGTAAAACAGCATGGCTTCCGCAGGCAGGCCGTCACGACCCGCGCGTCCCGTCTCCTGGTAATAGGATTCAATGTTGCGCGGAATATCAAAATGCACCACAAAACGCACGTTGGGTTTGTTGATGCCCATGCCGAACGCCACGGTCGCCACCACGATTTGCAGGTCGTCGCGCTGGAATTTCTCCTGCACGTCCGCACGCACGTCATTTTCCAGCCCCGCATGGTACGCCGCCGCGCTAAGCCCGCGGCTTTGCAGGCGTGCGGCGGTATCTTCCACTTTCGCCCGGCTGTTGCAGTAAATGATGCCGGACTTGCCGCGCTGCTCCTGCACGTAGCGCATCAGTTGATCGAGCGGCTTAAATTTCTCCATCAACATGTAGCGAATGTTGGGCCGGTCAAAACTGCTGATCTGAATTAAGGGGTCGTTGAGGCCTAATAAACGGACGATATCCAGCCGGGTGGTTTCATCCGCCGTAGCGGTCAACGCCATGAACGGCAGCGCGGGGAAGCGCTGGCGAAGCTGGCCTAACGCCGCGTATTCCGGGCGAAAGTCGTGGCCCCACTGCGAAATACAGTGCGCTTCATCAACGGCCAGTAAGACGGGATTCCAGTGGGCAAGATGCTCGAGGAAGTTATCCAGCATCAGACGTTCAGGTGCGATATAGAGCAAACGAATCTTCCCGGTACGGCATCCTGCCATCACCTCATGTTGCTGTTCACGCGTCTGGGTCGAGTTCAGGCAGGCCGCCGCCACGCCGTTCGCCAGCAGCTGATCGACCTGGTCTTTCATCAGGGAAATCAGCGGCGAGACCACCACTGTTAACCCATCAAGGAGCAAAGCAGGGATTTGATAGCACAGGGATTTTCCGCCGCCGGTCGGCATAACCACCAGGCAGTCGCGTCCGGACATCGCAGTGTCGATGATCGCTTCCTGGCCCGGGCGAAACTGTTGGTAGCCAAAGGTCTCCTGCAAAACCTGTTTAGCTCCGGACTCCAGATTCAACACTTCCGCCTGCGCCACATTCACCCCGTTCGCCATCAAATAAAACAGGCGCTATTTTCAGCGCCTGAGAGAGAAACTGCAATGTTTAATCGATCAGAAGATATCGTTAAGCATCACGCCGACACCCACTCGCGTCTGGTTGAAGTTGTAATCGATAAGCGACTCGCCATAGCCGCTGTATACCTGGGTGTAAAGCCGAACGTGCTTCGTCAGCGGATAGCTCAGACCCAGTTCAGCGCCGCCGTAGCCGGTGTTCCAGTTATACTGTCCTTTCGCGCTCAGCACCGCATCGCCGAGGTGATACCCGATTTTCAACTGGTAATAGCCCATATATTTGGTGATATCGGGGTTATCGTCGGTGCTGCCGATGACGTACCACGGTTTCACCTCCACCAGCCAGTTGCCGTTTTCCGCCATCAGGCGCGTGTAAAGACGGTTCCAGCTACGTGAGGTTGGGTCCGAACGCCCGTTGGAATCATGGTTGTACCCCATTTCCACGTCGCGCAGCGTCCAGCCCGCAAAGCGATAATCGGTTGCAAAGCCGAGAAAAAGTTGTGGCTCGTAGTTGGTTTCACGAAACGGCGAGGACTCTTCGCTGTTGGAAAGCTGCCACCAGGATTTCTGAGTATACGACGCCCCCAGGACTGAATGGGGTCCCAGGAGCCCTCGCCACAGCGGGAATGCCAGGCTCAACTGGAATTTCACTTCGTCTTTGCGGGCGTTTTCAGACCAGTTATAAGTGCTGATCGCTTCTTTATTTAAGTCGCTGGTACTGGTGTAGATCAGGTAGTTGGTGTCGTAAGGGTAAAGCGTGAACGGATTGTCATGCTCCACCAGCATATTGGCGATGATACTGCCCTGTACCGACGGCGTGTCATGCACCTCTTTTACCGTCGCTTCTTGCGCAAAAGCGACCACTGGCAGCATAGCTGCCGTCCATAAACCACCCAGAATCGCCCGCATTCTTGTTGTTCTCCTGAACGAAATAGTTAAGTTTTGAATAAAAATTGTTTCCGCCATTCTACATATTTACTGGTGTTGCGGTTAGTTATCCCGTCTTAAAGTAGAAATCAACAAACAAGAAGCATAACATCAACATTTCATTAACCAATGGAGTGACGGAATCGTATGTCTGCTGTACTCACCGCGGAGCAAGCCCTGAAGCTTGTGGGCGAAATGTTTGTCTACCACATGCCGTTTAACCGGGCGCTGGGGCTGGAACTCGAACGCTACGAAAAAGAATTTGCCCAACTGGCGTTTAATAATCAACCGATGATGGTCGGTAACTGGGCGCAAAGTATTTTGCATGGCGGGGTGATCGCCTCAGCGCTGGATGTTGCCGCCGGACTGGTTTGCGTAGGTAGCACGCTGACCCGCCATGAAACCATCAGCGAAGACGAGCTACGTCAACGGCTGTCGCGAATGGGGACCATCGATTTACGCGTCGATTACCTGCGTCCGGGCAGGGGTAACCGTTTCACCGCTACCAGCAGCTTGCTGCGCGCCGGGAATAAAGTCGCCGTGGCGCGGGTGGAATTACACAATGAAGAGCAGTTATACATTGCCAGCGCCACCGCCACTTATATGGTAGGGTAAAACACGATAAACTGTTGTTACATTTCAGACACGAGTTTTCCCGATGGATGCAAAGCAAACGCGGCAGGGCGTGTTACTCGCTCTTGCCGCTTATTTTATTTGGGGCATCGCCCCTGCGTACTTCAAACTGATTCATTACGTTCCTGCGGATGAAATCCTGACGCACCGGGTGATCTGGTCATTCTTTTTTATGGTGGCGCTGATGAGCGTCAGCCGTCAGTGGTCCGGCGTCAAAACGCTGCTGCAGACACCGAAAAAGGTGTTCCTGCTGGCGTTGTCTGCCGTGCTGATTGGCGGTAACTGGCTGTTGTTTATCTGGGCGGTGAACAATCACCACATGCTGGAAGCCAGCCTCGGTTACTTCATTAATCCGCTGGTCAATATCCTGCTGGGAATGATTTTCCTCGGCGAACGCTTTCGCCGGATGCAGTGGGTGGCCGTGATTCTGGCGGTGTGCGGCGTGCTGGTGCAGTTATGGACCTTTGGGTCGCTGCCAGTCATCGCGCTGGGGCTGGCGTTTAGCTTTGCCTTTTACGGTCTGGTCCGTAAAAAGATTGCCGTGGAAGCACAAACCGGCATGCTGTTTGAAACGCTGTGGCTGTTGCCAGTGGCGGCGATTTACCTGTTTGGTATTGCGGACAGCACAACCAGCCACATGGGGCAAAACCCGCTGTCGCTTAATCTATTGCTGATCGCCGCAGGCGTCGTGACTACCGTCCCGCTGCTGTGCTTTACCGGCGCCGCAACCCGTTTGCGCCTCTCAACGCTGGGCTTCTTCCAGTACATTGGCCCGACGCTGATGTTCCTGCTGGCAGTCATGTTTTACGGCGAAGTGCCGGGGGCAGATAAGATGGTGACGTTCGCGTTTATCTGGGTGGCGCTGGCGATTTTTGTCGCCGATGCGATTTATACCCAGCGCCGGACGCGTAAAAGCGTGTGATTTACCCGTCCCCCTGACCCTCTCCTGTCTGGAGAGGGAACCCGCCAGGTTTTACAGCCAGTTCTTACGTTTAAAGTACAGATACGGCGCCAGCCCCGCGAGGATCATGAAGATAATCGCGCCAGGGTAGCCAAAGCTCCATTTTAGCTCCGGCATAAACTCAAAGTTCATCCCGTAACTGGATGCCACCAGCGTCGGCGGCAGGAACACTACGGAGACCACCGAGAAGATTTTGATGATGCGGTTCTGCTCGATGTTGATAAAGCCCATCGCCGCCTGCATCAGGAAGTTCACCTTCTGGAACAGAGATTCGTTGTGCGGCAGCAGGGATTCGATATCGCGTAAGATCTCGCGCGCCTGCTCCAGTTGACCACCCGGCAGACGCGCTTTGCGTACCAGGAAGTTTAGCGCGCGCTGGGTATCCATCAGACACAAACGCACCTTCCAGCCGATATCCTCCAGCTCCGCCAGCGTCGAAAGCGCTTCATCATATTCATCGCCCTGATGCCCTTCCATGATCACACGGCTAAGCTGTTCCAGGTCGCTGTAGATGTTTTCAATTTCATCCGCCAGCTGTTCGATTTTGGTTTCGAACAGATCGAGCAGCAGCTCATAGGCGTTACCGTCGACCATCGCCTGGCTACGGGCGCGCATGCGGTATAAACGAAACGCGGGCAGTTCGCGCTCACGCAGGGTAAACAGACGGCCATCGCGAATGGTAAACGCCACGGTGGAGTTACCGGCGTGATCTTCCGCGTCTTCAAAGAAGAAGAAGGAGTGGATGTGCAGGCCGTCTTCGTCTTCAAAAAAACGCGCGGATGCTTCGATGTCTTCCAGTTCGGGGCGGGTTGCCAGGCTCTGCCCCAGCTCGGATTGTACGCGCAAACGCTCGTCATCGTCCGGTTCGACCAGGTCGACCCACACGGCATCAATCAGGGTTTGTGATTCTTCGACTTCCAGCCGGCTCAGTCGATTGTTTTCCAGTTGAAATGCGCTCAGCATGACCGGGACTCCCAATGCGTAAAAATATCGGACAGTTCGGTGGGCACACAGAAACAAATTGGGTTTCAGACCATAAAAGCCTGACTCAGCGCGACGGGAAAAAATGCAGGTCGCTGACAACCGCTAAGGCCATCAGCAAAAAGGGATAGCCTTAGGAGTTGATCCTGGATGACAGGATAATGAGCCAGTATCTACTGGGTGTGTCCAAGGCGAATGTCCTCTTAGCGTAATCGTGCGCGCATGTTACGCCAGCAAAAATTTGCCGTCAACTCGCAACGGAACGCGAAAAAGTAATAATTTCCCCTTATGTAAAAAGGTTAGCAGAGAGGGGGGATTTATCTATGATTTCAGAATATTAAGCGGCGATGTGGAAGCGAAAAGCGTCTGTCTGATAAGACTGCCATTATCCGGGAATAAGCCAGGCCGGACGATGGCAAAACTCCCTTATCCGGCCTAAGAATCAATGCGTTAGCGCCATCAGACCGTTTCCAGCTTCGCGTATGCCGCGACCAGCCATTTTATCCCCTGTCCCTGGAAGGCGACCTGTAACCGGCTGTGCTCGCCGCTGCCTTCCAGATTCACAATGGTGCCGTCACCGAACTTCGCATGGCGCACGCGCTGGCCCAGCTTATACCCGGTATCGTTTTCTGCAAGGGGGGCGCCCATCCGCTGATGGCTGACCGGACGGCTGACCGTCGCCCGCAGGCGGACTTCTTCCACACACGCTTCCGGTAGTTCGCCGATAAAGCGCGACGGGCGGTGATAGACCTCTTTACCATACAGACGACGAGTTTCGGCGTAGGTCAGGGTAAGTTTTTGCATCGCGCGTGTTACGCCAACGTACGCCAGGCGGCGCTCTTCTTCCAGACGCCCCCCTTCATCCAGCGACATCTGGCTGGGGAACATCCCCTCTTCCATGCCGACGATAAACACCTGTGGGAATTCCAGCCCTTTCGCGGAGTGTAACGTCATGAGCTGAACCGCGTCCTGCCAGGTATCCGCCTGCCCTTCTCCCGCTTCCAGCGCCGCGTGGGAAAGGAACGCCTGCAGCGGCATTAAATCTTCATCTTCTTCGTTGTAGCTGAACTGACGCGTCGCCGTCACCAGTTCCTCTAAGTTTTCAATACGGGTTTGCCCTTTCTCGCCTTTTTCCTGCTCGTACATAGTGCGCAGACCGGAATCTTTAATCACCCGGTCAGTCTGCACGTGCAGCGGCATATCGGCGGTTTCCTGCGCCAGCGCGTCAATCAGCTCCATAAAACGCTGGAGCGCACTGGCGGCGCGTCCGGCCAGCGCTTTTTCTTGCAACAGGTCGCGACAGGCCTGCCAGAGAGTAAGCTGGCGATCGCGCGAGGTCTGGCGCACCACGTCAAGGGTGCGATCGCCAATCCCGCGGGTTGGCGTATTGACCACGCGTTCAAAAGCGGCGTCGTCATTGCGGTTCGCGATCAGGCGCAGGTAAGAGAGTGCGTCTTTAATTTCCTGACGTTCGAAGAAGCGCATACCGCCATAAATTCGGTACGGCATGCTGGCTTGCAGCAAGGCTTCTTCCAGCACGCGCGACTGGGCGTTGCTGCGGTAGAGAATGGCGCACTGTTCCAGCGCCCCACCGTTGTCCTGCCAGGTTTTGATGCGGTTAACCACAAACCGCGCTTCGTCCAGTTCGTTGAAGGCGCAGTAAAGCGAGATAGGCTCACCGTCAACGCCGTCGGTCCACAGTTTTTTCCCCAGTCGACCGTTGTTATTTTCAATCAGGGCGTTGGCCGCGCTCAGGATGTTGCTGGTCGAACGGTAGTTCTGCTCCAGACGAATGGTTTGCGCGCCGGGGAAGTCGTTGAGAAAGCGCTGGATATTTTCCACCTGCGCGCCGCGCCAGCCATAAATGGACTGGTCGTCGTCGCCCACAATCATCACTTTTCCGCTATCGCCCGCAAGCAAACGCACCCACGCGTACTGGATGTTATTGGTATCCTGAAATTCGTCCACCAGAATATTGGTGAAACGCTCGCGGTAGTGCTGAAGGATATGCGGTTTATTAAGCCATAGCTCATGGGCGCGCAGCAGCAGTTCGGCAAAATCCACCAGTCCGGCGCGATCGCACGCTTCCTGATAGGCCTGATACACCTTCTGCCAGGTCTGCTCTACCGGATTTCCAAAACTCTGTAGGTGGTGTGGCCGCAGCCCTTCGTCTTTCTGGCTGTTGATGAACCACATGGCCTGGCGCGGCGGCCACTGCTTCTCGTCAAGGTTCATCGCCTTGATCAGACGCTTGAGCAGACGCAACTGGTCTTCACTGTCCAGGATCTGGAAATCCTGCGGCAGGTTGGCGTCCATGTGGTGCGCACGCAGCAGCCGGTGTGCCAGCCCGTGGAAGGTCCCCACCCACATTCCGCCCTGGCTGGTGCCCATCAGTTGGCCGATACGGTGGCGCATTTCCGCCGCCGCTTTGTTGGTGAAGGTCACCGCCATAATCGAATACGGCGAGTTGTTCTCCACGGTCAGCAACCAGGCGATACGGTGTACCAGAACGCGGGTTTTACCACTCCCCGCCCCGGCGAGAACCAGCATGTTGCTGCGTGGCGCGGCCACCGCTTCGCGCTGTTTGTCATTGAGGCTGTCGAGCAGGTAAGAAACGTCCATTGGCACCGCCGCGTATAAGTAGGTAGGGCGGATAAGCGTAGCGCCATCCGCCAAAAAAAGCTGGGTATATATACAGAGTTCTGCTGGTGATTATATCAGCGTCGTGAGGGATGCCAACCGTGAAATTTCCATATGCGGCAACAAGCGGCTGTCATAGGTCTGCATCAGGTCAGCATTTTGCGGTTTGATCCAGCAGGCCTGCAAACCGCTGCGGATCGCTCCGGCAACATCGGTGGTCAGATCGTCGCCCACGTGCAGGATCTCGCCGATCGGCACGTTGAGTTTTTCCGCCGCCAGAAAGTACATGTCGCTAAACGGCTTTGAGCGACCATCCGGACCTGCGCGCAGCACAAATTCAAAATAGTCGCCAAGACCAAACAGTTCCGGCTGGGCGTTACCGTTGGTGATCGCCACCAGCGGCCATTTCTTCGCTAACGCCTTCAGCGTGTCATGGGTGGCTTGCGGCACATCGACCTGACTGCGCCATTTAGCAAAGTTCATCATCGCCGCATTTGCGCCTGCTATCGCGTCTTCCGCCGGGAGGCCCGCGTTGAGCATTGCCTGTTCCACCGCGCGATGCCGCCAGCGGGTCACATCGTGATAGATGTCCGGTTCCGCCTCGCGCACAACCTGGCGCAGGCGTTGCAGATCGGCATTCTGAATCGTGCGCAGCGCCGGATGATAATTTTGCACAAAGGCAAGCGCTTCCTGCTCGGTGCGCAGGATAACCGGACGGTTATCATAAAGGGTGTCATCGAGATCGAAGGTGATCGCGGAAATGTGCCCTAAAGGCCGGTAAAAACGCATTATTTCCCCCGTTTGGCGCGCGGGTGCGCCGCATCGTACACCGAGGCAAGGTGTTGAAAATCCAGATGAGTATAGATTTGCGTGGTGGAGAGGTTAGCGTGTCCTAACAGCTCCTGTACGCCACGCAGGTCGCCGCTTGACTCCAGCATGTGGGTCGCGAATGAATGACGTAACTTGTGCGGGTGGACGTGGCTGTTCAGTCCCTGTTTGATCCCCCACTCGGCAAAACGCTTCTGCACGTTACGCGCGGAGATCCGCTTGCCAAGCTTCGACAGGAACAGCGCGTCTTCTTCACTGCCAAACAGACCGCGCAGATCCAGCCAGTGTTCAATCCACGCCACTGCGTTCCGGCCAATGGGCAAACGGCGCTCTTTGCTGCCTTTCCCCATCACCCACACTTCGCCAGTGTCGAGATCGAGATGCTTAATATCCAGCCCCACCAGTTCGGACAAACGCAGCCCCGCGCCGTACATCACCTCCAGCATCGCCCGGTCGCGCACGGCGAGCGGATCGTTAAGGTCGATGTCCAGCAAACGGTTCATGTCGTCAACGTCGATATTTTTCGGCAAATGGCGAGGCGTTTTCGGCGCAGAAACGCCTTTCGCCGGGTTGGCGCTCAGTTTTCCTTCACTGACCATCCAGTCGAAGAAACTGCGCAACGCGGAAAGACGTAACGCCAGGCTGGCAGGGCCAAGCCCTTGTCGACGGCTGCGCGCCGCGAAACTGCGCACCATCGCCGCGTCACAGTGTTGCCAGCTCTCCAGTCCCGCCGCGGTAGCAAGGGCGATAATGGCATCCAACTGGCGCTGGTAGTTTTTCAGCGTAATGGGGCTAAGCTGGCGCTCCACGCCGAGATAGCGCAGGAAACGGTCGACATCGGTGTTGAAATCGCTCATACGCGTTCAATCCAGCGCTCCAGCAGATCCGGCAGCATCAGCGCGACCTCCTGCAGCAACTGCGTTCCCTGTCCCTGTTGATAATGATGCACATCGCGGCTGCTGAATACGATCACGCCCAAATCGCCGTCGCGCCCCAGCATCGACATCGCGACCGAGCCAATCGCTTTGGCTTCCGGCAGCACCACCAGCAACTCCGGACCGTTTAAAGGCCCAAGATAATGGTGTGCCTGCCCCAGTCGTTGAATACGCAGCGGTTCAAAGGCTTGCCGGTTTAGCGCCAGATGGGTGTAGCTCGACGGCGCGCCGAGTCGCCAGCGATCGGGAAACAAACGGACGGTCGCGCCCGCCAGCCCCAGATCCCGCGCCCAGCGATGAAAGCGCATTAACATATCATCCAGGCTGGTTGCAGCGACCAGCCGCCCCTGCAAATGCAGTAGACGGTAAAACAGGCTTTCGTTCGCTGTCGCCTGCGCCACCAGCAGCGACATGTTTTCTTCAAGAACGTTGATGTGATTACGCGCGCGCGCCATATGCCACTCAACCAGCGATACCGTGCCCCGCACCGGATGGGGAACACGCATCGCTTCCACCGCGTGCGCGTTGCGGATAAAGAATTCAGGATTCTTTTGCAGATAGTCGACGACCGCCCGGTCATCGAGTTCCATAAGCGTTTCCTGTAGTTCTTCCCCTGGCTGCTTCATAGATGGATAAACCCGTCGTAAACATGTGCCGCCGGACCTGTCATGTATAACGGATGGCCCGGACCTTTCCAGGCGATATCAAGGCGACCGCCCGGTAATTCGACGCGAACATCTTCCGCCAGCAGACCCTGTTGAATGCCGACGGCGACGGCCGCGCACGCACCGCTGCCGCAGGCTTGCGTCTCGCCCGCGCCGCGCTCGTAAACGCGTAAACGAATATGCTCACGCTTCACAACCTGCATAAAACCAATATTTGCCCGCTCGGGGAAACGCTCGTGGCTTTCCAGCACCGGTCCAAGCGTTTCCACTGCCGCCGTGTCGACGTCATCGACCTGAATCACGCAGTGCGGGTTTCCCATTGAAACCACGCCGCACAATATTGTCTGCTCGGCGGCGCGCATAATATAGGTCTTTTCCGCTTTGTTCGCGCGAAACGGCACTTGAGACGGCTCGAAATTGGGTTCCCCCATGTTCACCCGCACCAGCTCGTCGTCCGTTACGCTCAGCACCATTCGGCCATTGGCCGTACTGACGCGAATATCGCGTTTATTGGTCAGCCCTTTCAGGCGCACAAAACGCGCGAAGCAGCGCGCGCCATTACCGCACTGGGACACTTCGCTGCCGTCGGCATTGAAGATGCGATAATGAAAATCCAGCTCCGGATCGTACGGCGGCTCGACCACCAACAATTGGTCAAATCCCACGCCCAGATGCCGGTCAGACAGGCGGCGGATGAGTTCCGGTGAAAAAAAGACATTCTGCGTTACCGCGTCGACGACCATAAAATCGTTGCCAAGGCCATGCATTTTAGAGAATTGCATTATTCACTCCGTTCACGCGGGGACAGAAACACACCGTCAGTAGTTCACCTGCGTTGGCCCGTCTCCCGTTGCGCGATCGTTTTGATCGGGCGTCGTTGATTGCGTTTGCGGATCAACAGGTTTGGTCGGCGGCGGCGCGTTTTTATCGGCTGGCGGGAAATAAAGCGGACCTTTTAAGCCACAGCCCGTCAGGCTGAACAGAGTCAGAAGTACAGCGAGTGCCTGAAACACGTTTTTCATTATGGATTGCCTGTAAGTTCATGCTTTCTGCTTTCTATCATCGCAGGAGAAGACGTAAAAGCAAGAGTTTGCCAGTAATCTGCAACACGTTTTGTTTCGCGTTATACTGCCGCCATCACGAAAAAAACGGGAAACGACAATGAACGACAGTGAATTCCATCGCCTGGCAGATACCCTGTGGATGACCATCGAAGAACGTCTGGACGATTGGGACGGTGACAGCGATATCGACTGCGAGATCAATGGCGGCGTGCTGACCATTAGCTTTGAAAACGGCAGCAAAATTATTATCAACCGTCAGGAACCGTTGCATCAGGTATGGCTGGCAACCAAACAGGGCGGTTACCATTTTGACCTGAAAGGCGACGAATGGGTGTGCGACCGCAGCGGCGAAACCTTCTGGGATCTGCTGGAACAGGCGGCAACGCAGCAGGCGGGCGAGACGGTCAGCTTCCGCTAAGTTTGTTTCAGGTTCGTCCGAATGTCGGCCCGATAAGCGAAGCGTCATCGGGCGCGATAATTACGAAAAGTACTGTTGCAGCAGCGGCGCGTCGTTATCCTGGTTGGCCGGCGGGACGTTGCTGATAGATTGTGCGCGGAACGGGATCACCTGGGCGCGCCCGTCGGTTTTCACAATCTGATAAAACTGCGGCAGGTTGAAATTTATGAAGCTGGAGCCGTAGGTAAAGCGGTCATGCGAAGACGAGTAGAAGCGGCTGACGTCACGCACCAGCTCTTCCTTACTGCCTTCGCAGTGATGATACACTTCCGCACGGTTGCTCTCGTCCAGAATGTAAATATTAAAGCCCTTCTCATCGCCGGTTTCTTCAAAGAAGAACTGGATGATCCCTTCGCTGGCAAAGCCATCCACCACCGGCGGCAGCTTCACCTGGTTCGTTTCCACCTGCACGGAAAGGCCGTGCAGCTTGTTATGCGAAATCGCGCCGTAAAACTCAATGGCGTTTTCCAGCTTCTGCACCGACACGTTAAGGCGCTCAAAGAACAGGCCCCAGGTCTGGCCGGAAACGCGCAGCGCCTTAAAGCGTCCCGTTTCCTGGCGGGTGCTGGAAAGACGCAGTTCAATGCATTCGGAAACCAGTTGCTGTACGCGGGTACGAATTAAGCCGCGCAGATGCTGGCTGTAGCAGAACACTTCCACGCTGTCCGGCGGCGCGGCATCCTGGTGCATTTTGCCGAGAATCGTCTTCAGCGCTTCGATCATCGCCTGTTCGCCGTTAAAGTGCAGGGTACGCACTTCGTTCCACGAGTTGCGGTACAACAGGTCAACGCTGCCGACCAGGCAATTTTGCTCTTCGCCAAAGCTGAACACATCCAGTTTACGGAAGTCGAAATGCACCACCTGATTGCGGAACGCCGCCGTCGGGTCATATTCAAGGTTAACGATAATCGCCAGATGGCGAATTTCACACGGACTGTAGAGCGCTTTCGGCGTCGGCGCTGGCAGACGCAACGGGAAGTGATGCGAAACATCCGCCACCATCTCCTGCAGCTTCGGCAGGTCCACAATACCGTTGCCCTTAATAAACAGATGCGTCCGCGAGGTCAGCAGGCCGTTAAACCACGCCCAGGCCACCAGTTTGTTCAGATAGCGGTTATATTCCAGCGGTTGATGGCTGATGATCGAATCCATGTTCGGCGCGCGGTTATAAAGATACCAACCTGAACGGTTGGCGCGGCCCGGCGGCACATGGATAAAGGTTAAATTCGGTTCAGAGAGATCGGGCGAAATCTGCGGGTTCACCAGCGTGACTTTACCCGGCAGGGCTTCAAACGCCGCGTACAGTTTACGGGTAAGAACGCCGATATCCTGCGGACTGGCGCTAACGCTAAGATTATTCCTGCGCGCAAAGCGGATCAGATTACGATAGCTTTGCATCATGGCGTCGAGCAGCTCGTTATGCGCTTCACGCACCTGATCGATCTTCCAGTTTGCCCGGTTATCGAGCATAGCCAGACGGGCGTCGTCCCATCCCCATTCGTTCACTAACTGGCTCAGTACCTCACGTCGCCAGCCCACACAGGCGCGCTCGCGGCTCAGTTTCTCGCACACTTTCAGATAGAAACATCGACGCACCAGATCCAGGCGCGTCGGATCTTCAATCGCCGTGAGATATTCAGTAACGCGCTCCAGCATCATGCAGTATGGATCGAGCCCAAATGAGACAATTTCGCCGTCGTGCAGGCGCTGTTTAATGTCTTTTGCCAGCAGGCGCGGATTGGGGTATTCCCAGGAATAAGCCTCAAGCAGCAGCGTTTTGAGCACCGCTTTGTAGGGGGAATCTATGCTTTTATACAGTTGCCACAGGCTGGCGCCGAAGTATTCCTCGGCGGAGAGTGAGCTTAAGCCGCCCAGATCCAGCCATTCGTTCGGCGTGAGCACGCCCTGCGCGTAGAGCGTCATCACGTAGTCATCATAATGCTCTTCTTCGTCGCCCGGCACCATATTCCACAGAATACGCTTACCGGCGAGGCGCACAGCAGTGCGGTAAAATTCGTCGAGCAGCAGGATGTGCTGGGTGGAGCCACAGTCCTCTCCCCCCAGGCTACCGCTTTCATTGTGACGGAAACGGTTTTCATCGATCAGGAAGAAGCTGACTTCCACCCCCAGCGAGGCGGCCCAGCTTTCCAGCAGGCTGCATTTTCGTTGCAGAAGTTGGCGCTCTTCACTGTCGAGCCACGACTGGTGGCATACCCAGATATCCAGGTCAGACGAACAGCTTTGCCCAACGGAGGAGGTGCTGCCCATTGAGTAAACGCCAGTGATAGGCAATTCGCCCTTCGGCGGATCCTGCGGCGCGAGTCCGCGGTGCAGTTCCAGTTCGTTCAGGTAGTGGCGTTGGGTTTCATCAGGCGTGTAGAAGCAAATGCCTCGGGGAACGTTACCATCGAGGTACCCCGGCATCAGCGGATGGTGGTAATGCAATAATGTCGGCAGAAGACTGTACACCTGCTGAAAAGCAGGTCCCATGGCAGCAAGCGCGCGATCCACGCGCAATTGATTTATGGCATCCAGTCTCTGTTTCAGAGTCTCAATATAGAGGTACAAGACGTATCGCCTGATGTTGCTACCCGTCATGTTGTCGATCGTCGCAGTAAGAACGCCTGCGCGCGACCTTCACCATTCGGGATAAACCGTATGTCAAAAAAACCGTTACCCTTTTCGCCCGTATTTTTGTGCTTACCGACGAAAAAATGGTCTAAAACGTGATCAATTTAACACCTTGCTCATTGACCGTAAAGAAAGATGCACTACATACAAGTGTAGCACCAATCGCTGCGCGTAAATTCTGTAATACGATCGGGCGGCTTCTCGTCATTATTTACTGCCAGCTGTCGCGCTGCGTCTTATCCTTTACTTACCTTTGACCGTAACACTGCCATCCCACTTGTAAGGATGTTAGGATGAACCACGGACGATAATGACGGTAACAAGCATGTTAGACAATGTTTTAAGAATTGCCACACGCCAAAGCCCCCTTGCGCTCTGGCAGGCACATTATGTCAAAGACGCGCTGATGGCAAATCATCCCGGCCTGGTGGTGGAACTGGTGCCGATGGTGACGCGTGGCGACGTCATTCTTGACACCCCGCTGGCCAAAGTGGGCGGTAAAGGCTTGTTCGTGAAAGAACTCGAAGTCGCGCTACTGGAAAAACGCGCCGATATCGCAGTGCACTCAATGAAAGATGTCCCGGTCGAATTCCCGGAAGGGCTGGGGCTGGTGACTATCTGCGAACGCGAAGATCCGCGTGACGCCTTTGTTTCAAATACCTTCAATACACTCGACGAATTGCCCGCAGGCAGTATTGTGGGCACGTCGAGCTTACGCCGCCAGTGCCAGCTCGCCGAGCGCCGTCCGGATCTTATTATCCGTTCCCTGCGCGGCAACGTCGGCACGCGTTTAAGCAAACTGGATAACGGCGACTACGACGCGATTATTCTTGCCGTTGCAGGCCTCAAACGCTTAGGACTTGAATCACGCATCCGTACCGCGCTGCCGCCGGAAATTTCGCTCCCTGCAGTGGGCCAGGGCGCGGTCGGCATTGAATGCCGTCTTGATGATACGCGCACCCAGGCGCTGCTGGCGCCGCTGAATGACGAGATCACCGCGCTGCGGGTGAAAGCTGAGCGCGCCATGAACACCCGTCTGGAAGGCGGCTGCCAGGTGCCGATTGGCAGCTATGCTGAAATGATTGATGGCGAAATTTGGCTGCGTGCGCTGGTTGGCGCCCCGGACGGTTCGGTGATGGTGCGCGGTGAACGTCGCGGTACCCCCGATCAAGCCGAGCAGATGGGCATCTCGCTTGCCGAAGAGCTGCTGGACAACGGCGCCCGCGCTATTCTGACGGAAGTGTATAACGGAGAGTCCCCCGCATGAGCATTCTGGTCACCCGCCCGTCTCCCGCAGGGGAGGAATTAGTGAGCCGTCTGCGCGCACTGGGGCAGGAGGCCTGGAGCTTTCCGCTCATCGAATTCACGCCGGGGCGCGATCTGTCGCGACTCCCCGAGGCGCTGGCGGCGCTGACGGATAACGATCTGCTGTTTGCGCTGTCGCAACACGCGGTCTCTTTTGCCCATGCGCACCTGGAGCGGCAAAGGGAGAAGTGGCCCGCTGAACCGCGCTATTTCGCCATTGGCCGCACCACCGCGCTGGCGCTTCATACCGTCAGCGGTCACGATATTCGCTACCCGCAGGATCGGGAAATTAGCGAAGTGTTGCTACAATTACCTGAATTACAAAATATTGCAGGTAAACGGGCGCTGATCTTACGCGGTAACGGCGGTCGGGAACTGTTGGGGGAAACCCTGACGACGCGCGGCGCTGACGTGGCGTTTTATGAATGTTATCAACGCAGCGCTAAACATTACGATGGCGCGGAAGAAGCGATGCGCTGGCAGTCGCGCGGGGTGACGACGGTGGTTGTCACCAGCGGCGAAATGCTGCAACAGCTTACCGCGCTGATTCCGCAGTGGTATCGCGAAAACTGGTTACTACGCTGCCGGCTTATTGTCGTCAGTGAGCGTCTGGCGCACCTCGCCCGGGAACTGGGCTGGCAAGATATTCAGGTCGCCGATAACGCCGACAACGATGCGCTACTGAGCGCATTACAATAACTCTCATAATGGGAAGCCATAATGACGGAACAAGAAAAATCCTCCGCCGTGGTTGAAGAAACCAGGGAGGCCGTGGACACCACGCCACAGCCAGTAAAAGCTGAAAAAAAGAGTAAGAACAGCACCGCGCTAGTCCTGAGCGCAGTGGCTATCGCGATTGCGCTGGCGGCGGGCGTTGGGCTTTATGGCTGGGGGAAACAACAGGCAACCACCCAAAGCGCCGCGAACGATGCGCTGGTTAATCAACTGACCGCGCTGCAAAAGGCGCAGGAAAGCCAGAAAGCGGAGCTGGAAGGCATTATCAAACAGCAGGCGACACAGCTTGAGCAGGCCAATCGCCAGCAAGCCGAACTGTCCAGACAACTGGATGAAGTGCAGCAAAAAGTCGCCACTATTTCCGGTAGCGATGCAAAAACCTGGCTGCTGGCGCAGGCGGATTTCCTCGTTAAGCTGGCAGGGCGTAAGTTGTGGAGCGATCAGGATGTCACCACGGCGGCGGCATTGCTGAAAAGCGCCGACGCCAGCCTGGCGGACATGAACGATCCGAGCCTGATCGCTGCTCGTCGGGCGATTACCGACGATATTGCCAGCCTCTCCGCGGTTTCCCAGGTGGATTACGACGGCATTATCCTGAAGGTCAATCAGCTGTCTAATCAGATCGATAACCTGCGTCTGGCCGATAACGACAATGACGGTTCGCCGATGGATGCAGACAGCCCTGAGCTTTCCAGTTCGATCAGTGAATGGCGCATTAATCTGCAAAAAAGCTGGCAGAACTTTATGGACAGCTTTATTACCGTTCGTCGTCGCGACGACACCGCCGTGCCGCTACTGGCGCCGAATCAGGATGTCTATCTGCGGGAGAACATTCGCTCTCGTCTGTTAGTCGCCGCGCAGGCAGTGCCGCGTCATCAGGAAGAAACCTACCGCCAGGCGCTGGATAATGTCTCAACCTGGGTACGCGCTTACTACGATACTGACGACGCCACCACCAAAGCCTTCCTTGAAGAAGTGGATAAGCTCAGCCAGCAGAACATCACGATGGACGTGCCGGAAACGCTGCAAAGCCAGGCCATTCTTGAGAAATTAATGCAGACCCGTGTGCGTAACCTACTGGCGCAACCAACCGCGACAACAACGGAAGCCGCGCCTGCACCTGCCGCACCGCAGGCTGAAGCCCCGGCAGCCGCGCCGCAAGGAGAATAATGATGCTGAAAGTATTATTGCTCTTTGTGCTGTTGATAGCCGGGATCGTGGTGGGGCCGATGATCGCCGGCCACCAGGGCTACGTGCTGATCCAGACCGATACATATAACATCGAAACCAGCGTCACCGGGCTGGTCATCATCCTGATCCTTGCGATGGTGGTGCTGTTTGCCATCGAATGGGTGCTGCGCCGAATCCTTCGTACCGGCGCCCATACGCGCGGCTGGTTCGTTGGCCGTAAGCGTCGTCGCGCGCGTAAGCAAACGGAACAGGCGCTGCTGAAGCTGGCGGAAGGCGACTACCAACAGGTTGAAAAGCTGATGGCGAAAAACGCCGACCATGCCGAACAACCGGTCGTAAACTATCTGCTGGCGGCGGAAGCGGCGCAACAGCGCGGCGATGAAGCGCGCGCTAATCAGCATCTGGAACGCGCAGCGGAACTGGCAGGTAACGACACCATTCCGGTGGAGATTGCCCGCGTACGCCTGCAGCTGGCGCGTAATGAGAACCATGCGGCGCGTCACGGCGTTGATAAACTGCTGGAAGTCACGCCACGTCATCCGGAAGTACTGCGTCTGGCGGAACAAGCCTACATCCGCACCGGCGCGTGGAGTTCACTGCTGGATATTATCCCGTCAATGGCGAAAGCCAACGTCGGCGACGAAGAACATCGCGCCGCGCTGGAGCAGCAGGCGTGGATTGGTTTGATGGATCAGGCGCGAGCCGATCAGGGCAGCGAAGGGTTACGTGAATGGTGGAAACACCAGAGCCGTAAAACACGCCATCAGGTCGCCCTGCAGGTGGCAATGGCTGAACACCTGATCGAGTGTGACGATCACGATATGGCGCAGCAGATTATCATCGACGGCCTGAAGCGCCAGTATGACGATCGTCTGGTGCTGCCAATCCCTCGTCTGAAAACCAACAACCCGGAACAGCTGGAGAAAGTGCTGCGTCAGCAGATCAAGACCGTGGGCGATCGTCCGCTGTTGTGGAGTACGCTGGGGCAATCGCTGATGAAGCACGGTGAATGGCAGGAAGCGACTATCGCCTTCCGCGCCGCGCTTAAGCAGCGTCCGGACGCGTATGATTACGCCTGGCTTGCCGACGCGCTGGACCGACTGCATCAGCCGGAAGAAGCGGCCACCATGCGCCGCGACGGCCTGATGCTGACCTTGCAGAACAATCCCCCGCAGTAATACCTCTCTCACGCCCGGTGACGCTTCGCTTACCGGGCCTGCAATGCCCGTACGCTAATCGCATAAAAAAACGCCTGCTCTTTTAGGGGAGCAGGCGTCAAAACAGGTCTGTATGACAACATAAAGGGGTGCTTCACTCAACGTTATGTCCATGGTGTTTGATGAGGCCGAAGCGACATCTGTCAGTGGACGATAAGCACCGTAAACGGCTCTGCATCATTCCTGAGTTTATGAGGCACTATGGCGAGCATAAGAGATGGAATGAGCATCTACGCGTATATTATTGCACAT
>NZ_LNHZ01000049.1:0-2950 GCF_001463265.1 Citrobacter sp. 50677481 | reverse complement strand
TCTTCGGGTTGTGAGGTTAAGCGACCAAGCGTACACGGTGGATGCCCTGGCAGTCAGAGGCGATGAAGGACGTGCTAATCTGCGAAAAGCGTCGGCGAGGTGATATGAACCTTTGACCCGGCGATGTCCGAATGGGGAAACCCAGTGTGACTCGTCACACTATCGTTAACTGAATACATAGGTTAACGAGGCGAACCGGGGGAACTGAAACATCTAAGTACCCCGAGGAAAAGAAATCAACCGAGATTCCCCCAGTAGCGGCGAGCGAACGGGGAGCAGCCCAGAGCCTGAATCAGCCAGTGTGGTAGTGGAAGTGTCTGGAAAGGCACGCGATACAGGGTGACAGCCCCGTACACAAAACCACACCGGTTGTGAGCTCGATGAGTAGGGCGGGACACGTGGTATCCTGTCTGAATATGGGGGGACCATCCTCCAAGGCTAAATACTCCTGACTGACCGATAGTGAACCAGTACCGTGAGGGAAAGGCGAAAAGAACCCCGGCGAGGGGAGTGAAAAAGAACCTGAAACCGTGTACGTACAAGCAGTGGGAGCCTCTTTTATGGGGTGACTGCGTACCTTTTGTATAATGGGTCAGCGACTTATATTCTGTAGCAAGGTTAACCGTATAGGGGAGCCGCAGGGAAACCGAGTCTTAACTGGGCGTTAAGTTGCAGGGTATAGACCCGAAACCCGGTGATCTAGCCATGGGCAGGTTGAAGGTTGGGTAACACTAACTGGAGGACCGAACCGACTAATGTTGAAAAATTAGCGGATGACCTGTGGCTGGGGGTGAAAGGCCAATCAAACCGGGAGATAGCTGGTTCTCCCCGAAAGCTATTTAGGTAGCGCCTCGTGAACTCATCTCCGGGGGTAGAGCACTGTTTCGGCTAGGGGGCCATCCCGGCTTACCAACCCGATGCAAACTGCGAATACCGGAGAATGTTATCACGGGAGACACACGGCGGGTGCTAACGTCCGTCGTGAAGAGGGAAACAACCCAGACCGCCAGCTAAGGTCCCAAAGTCATGGTTAAGTGGGAAACGATGTGGGAAGGCTCAGACAGCCAGGATGTTGGCTTAGAAGCAGCCATCATTTAAAGAAAGCGTAATAGCTCACTGGTCGAGTCGGCCTGCGCGGAAGATGTAACGGGGCTAAACCATGCACCGAAGCTGCGGCAGCGACACTATGTGTTGTTGGGTAGGGGAGCGTTCTGTAAGCCGTTGAAGGTGTGTCGTGAGGCATGCTGGAGGTATCAGAAGTGCGAATGCTGACATAAGTAACGATAAAGCGGGTGAAAAGCCCGCTCGCCGGAAGACCAAGGGTTCCTGTCCAACGTTAATCGGGGCAGGGTGAGTCGACCCCTAAGGCGAGGCCGAAAGGCGTAGTCGATGGGAAACAGGTTAATATTCCTGTACTTGGTGTTACTGCGAAGGGGGGACGGAGAAGGCTATGTCGGCCGGGCGACGGTTGTCCCGGTTTAAGCGTGTAGGCTGACTTTCCAGGCAAATCCGGAGAGTCAAGGCTGAGGCGTGATGACGAGGCACTACGGTGCTGAAGTGACAAATGCCCTGCTTCCAGGAAAAGCCTCTAAGCATCAGGTAACATCAAATCGTACCCCAAACCGACACAGGTGGTCAGGTAGAGAATACCAAGGCGCTTGAGAGAACTCGGGTGAAGGAACTAGGCAAAATGGTGCCGTAACTTCGGGAGAAGGCACGCTGATATGTAGGTGAAGTGATTTACTCATGGAGCTGAAATCAGTCGAAGATACCAGCTGGCTGCAACTGTTTATTAAAAACACAGCACTGTGCAAACACGAAAGTGGACGTATACGGTGTGACGCCTGCCCGGTGCCGGAAGGTTAATTGATGGGGTTATCCGTAAGGAGAAGCTCTTGATCGAAGCCCCGGTAAACGGCGGCCGTAACTATAACGGTCCTAAGGTAGCGAAATTCCTTGTCGGGTAAGTTCCGACCTGCACGAATGGCGTAATGATGGCCAGGCTGTCTCCACCCGAGACTCAGTGAAATTGAACTCGCTGTGAAGATGCAGTGTACCCGCGGCAAGACGGAAAGACCCCGTGAACCTTTACTATAGCTTGACACTGAACACTGGTCCTTGATGTGTAGGATAGGTGGGAGGCTTTGAAGCGTGGACGCCAGTCTGCGTGGAGCCGCCCTTGAAATACCACCCTTTAATGGCTGGTGTTCTAACGTAGGCCCGTTACCCGGGTTGCGGACAGTGTCTGGTGGGTAGTTTGACTGGGGCGGTCTCCTCCTAAAGAGTAACGGAGGAGCACGAAGGTTGGCTAATCCTGGTCGGACATCAGGAGGTTAGTGCAATGGCATAAGCCAGCTTGACTGCGAGCGTGACGGCGCGAGCAGGTGCGAAAGCAGGTCATAGTGATCCGGTGGTTCTGAATGGAAGGGCCATCGCTCAACGGATAAAAGGTACTCCGGGGATAACAGGCTGATACCGCCCAAGAGTTCATATCGACGGCGGTGTTTGGCACCTCGATGTCGGCTCATCACATCCTGGGGCTGAAGTAGGTCCCAAGGGTATGGCTGTTCGCCATTTAAAGTGGTACGCGAGCTGGGTTTAGAACGTCGTGAGACAGTTCGGTCCCTATCTGCCGTGGGCGCTGGAGAACTGAGGGGGGCTGCTCCTAGTACGAGAGGACCGGAGTGGACGCATCACTGGTGTTCGGGTTGTCATGCCAATGGCACTGCCCGGTAGCTAAATGCGGAAGAGATAAGTGCTGAAAGCATCTAAGCACGAAACTTGCCCCGAGATGAGTTCTCCCTGAGACTATAAGTCTCCTGAAGGAACGTTGAAGACGACGACGTTGATAGGCCGGGTGTGTAAGCGCAGCGATGCGTTGAGCTAACCGGTACTAATGAACCGTGAGGCTTAACCTTACAACGCCGAAGATGTTTTGGCGGAATTGAGA
>NZ_LNHZ01000048.1:0-193163 GCF_001463265.1 Citrobacter sp. 50677481 | reverse complement strand
AGCCATTTTAGTTTACCGTCCCAGGCTGGCAGCGGTGCCGGTGGCAGCGGTACGATGTCATTAATTTCCGGGACGACCGGGTGAGCGTAAGAATATTTACCTAATATCTCACCAATTCTTTCGTACCGACTCGCTCGCTCAGGATCTTTTTCTAGATCCAGATAATAAAGAGTATCTCCTGGCAATGGACCTCCAAAACCTTTTTCCAGTGCAAAAGCCGACATTTCATCACCAGTGGCAACGCCCAATTGAAATAATTCGACAGCTTCATGATATTTCTTTTCTACTGCCAAAGTATTACCTAAGGATTTAGCCGCATTATTATTTCCTTGCTCAGCAGCACAACGCAGCATCTGACGGGCAATATCCGGTGCCATTTTGGCCGGAGCCAGTTTGTCACCAACATAAGCCTGAGCCTGCGCATTTCCCTCATCTGCGGCCTTGCGGTAGTAACGCAGCGCCATCTCGTCATCCTGCTGCAATCCCGCCGCACCGTGCTGCAGATAAACCGCGACAAAGTAATAACCTGAAGCCACACCGGCATCGATTAGCGCCTGGCTCATCCGCAGACGCTCAGCGCCGCTGAGATGAAAATGCCCCCGAATCGCACCATTCTGCAGATTAATATTGGCCCTGTAGTGCCCGTTTTCTGCCGCTATACGGTAAAGTCGTTCAATTTCTGCATCGATTTTTACGTCTTCCTTTAACTGGTTATTCTTCTGCAGCCAGCGCGCGTACTTAAATAAAATCTCACTGTCCACAGAAGGCTGCGGAATATTTTCATGTTTGCAGGTAAACGCCAGCCGGGTATTGATAGTTGATAACGGGTCCACGTCAGTTTCCTTTTTTACAGAGGTCGGGGACGTTCCCCCATCGCAGGCTGCCAGTGCAAGGCAGGCCAGAAGTAATAATTTACGCATCAGTCCCAGTCCTTGAGGGTGGATTTATCGTAGTTAAATTTTATCAATGGTGCTAAAGGCGCATTCTTCTCAGAATTTTTAAGCTTTTCATTTTTGTTAAGCAAATAATCCCAAGCTTTAAACGCCTTCTCCGGGTCATCCTGCACACCCTGCCCAGCAGTATGCATATTCCACAGCCGCCGTCGCAGGGCCTTTGTCACATAACTCCATTCATGAGCGATATTCATTTCACTGTCCACCTGCATACTGCGGGTATTGATATTAGCGGAACCATGAGTAGTAAAGATGTCGTTAATAATCATCAACTTGGAATGGATGTACACCGGCATCCACTCCTGAGGCGGGGAATCTTTCGCCACCAGCGAGCAGATATGGACCTTCAGGCCAGGCCGGGGTTCAGGAAGAATAACGCTCTCTTTAATTCCCTGAATCTTTTTTTCAAACGCCTCCATCTTCTGGCGCACTTCTTTTTCATTATCGAAAAACCCAATACCCGGTCCTGCTTCCCGTGCTTTTTCAATTTTACGCAGCCTTGTTAATTCCGGAATGGTATCGGCACGCCCGAGGCTGTCGAGCATTCGCTGGGTGTTCACCGTCCCGGCCCCTATTCCTTCGTCCGTCACGTTCGTCACCACAAACAGATGCAGCGATCCATGAACACCCGGGTCGCGGCCTTTACTGACCTGCAGGGCCGCCGCATTTTTGATGGCCTCCGCCAGCGGTGGCCAACGGAAATACTGGTTTTCAATATAGATAAACTGGGTGGCGTTATTGGTACTCTGCAGGTACAGCGTCTCGATATCGCGCTTTCCTTCCTGTGCCTGAGTGCGGAGCAACTGCGCCATCAGTGGCGTCCCCAGTTCCGGGCGGATTTTCAGCTGCTTTGCCACCCCTTTTGCATTACGCATTGCCAGCAAATCCTGGCCTGTTTCTTTACGCCAGGCCGTGGCAAAGTTTTCATGCAGATGCTCCAGAATTGGCCCGGTCACCAGGCTGGAAATGTCCTGTCGCGGACGGTTTCCCCTGGCACCAGCATTGGGGGCAACTTTGCTGACACCGCGATTTTTAGCGCTGTGCGCATCCGTATCCCAGTACTCATCCAGCATGTTATGCCCCATGACAAATCCCACCGCCAGCGCCGGTATTTCATAGTCCACCAGCACCGTTTTCTGGTGATGAGTGGCCGTCCCTGTCATCACACTCACGGACATCTTACTGATATCCTTGTCCTTGCTTTGCCGTGACAGGCGATAGGCTATTTCTGCCCGTTCCTCTGCATCAAATCCACGCCCAACAAATAACGGGCCACGTGAATGAAGCCGGGCATTGCGGCTCAACGCCTGGACGACAGGAATGACTTCCAGTGCTAAATCCGCCCATTCTCCAGTCCAGGAATGTTCGGTAAACCACGCCTTATCATAATGATACTGTTTTTCTGAAGCTGACTGCCCCGCACGGTCTTTGATTCTGATTGCGCCTTTTCCCGGCAGGTTGGCTTCATCCGCAAAACCGGCACTATTGAAGGGCATTTCCCACCCCAGAACCCGCACCTGAACGCCTTTCTCGCGGGCAATTTTCACCAGCAGCTCACCAATACAGGGAGATTTACCATCACGCACAAAATACATGGAGGGCTGAAATCCCCAGCAGATAATGTCCACTGACGTTGTGGCATTCGCAATGGCTTCATAAACAGCCGCAAAGGCCTCTTCCCCATTGACCAGTGGTTTGTATGTCGCCTGAGTGGGTGGGAATTCAGTGTCCGCCACAAACCACGGGGCCGTCATAACGCACTGACTAGTGTCGACCATTAAAATGGGGGTAACAATATCGGGCTGGCTCATTAACTCTCTTCCTTATCACTGGGGCCATCAAGCAGTTCAGCATACAAATTGCGGTGTTCTGTGTGTGAGGCGGGAGGATTTATATCGCCATCCACCTGTGAGGAATGATTGTGAAAACCGCGATTGGCGAGTTTCCCCTGTTCAGGGTTGCTGTAAGCTTCAACTATCGGAACCTGATAACGAACACCATTTGCCATCTCCAGTTGGTATTGCTGTGTGACTACCTGATGATCTATTGCCACCCGACCGTTCTTATCCAGCACGCCCTGTTTCACAGGAGTCCCATCGGCGTATAGTATGTAGGGCATTCCCGCCCAACCGCTACCTTCGGCATTCGGTGCCTGCGGTACACTGAAATGCAGCGATTGTTTGATATCCCCTTGAAGTACAGGATATTCCGGATGGCTGGCATCCATTTTCGCAGGACCAGCATAGTCAAAATCAGCAGATTTGATTTCAACGTCACCGGTTGTTCCAAGCTCTATCTTGCAGGGGGCAAGGGTGATATAAGACCCTCCGGCATTCAGAATGATTTTCTTTTTCGCCACAATATGGATTTCATCTTCTGTGCTGACGATCTCCAGTCCCTTACGGGCTAATAGCTGCATTTGATCATTTTGTGCCTGGATGGTGACCGGCCCCTGGTTTGCTATCAGCTTCATACCGAGTTTGCGAACAAACAGACTCAGCCCTTCACCAACACCAATAAACAGGCGCTTCATTATGCCCATATCAGCATCTGCACCCGCACTAAGCATCAAATTTTGACGCGCCGTGAGTTGCAAATGTTTACCACTGGTCATGGCAATACCGTCCGGTGCGCTAAGCACAGCAACGGCCTGTTTAAGCTCTTCGATTTGTTCTCGCATAAACGCAAGCTGCGCATCCACTTGGGCCGGATCTGCGCTGGCCGTTTGAGCATCCCTGGAAAGAGAATCCATCAGGTCGCCGGATTGTTTTAACCGATCCAGGGTGTCCTGCATCTCCAGCATCTTATCGCCAGCCTGTGGCTGTTTATCTGCAGTGATAAATACACCAGCCCCACCGCGAACGGCAACCCATTTATCAGTACGTAACTCCGCACCTTCACCCCGCAGTACCCTGTCAGCATCCACGTTGTGACCCAGATTAAGCTGCGTCTTACCCCCGTACTCCGTACTGAGCTTAACATGCTCTTCACCCCGCTTATCTTCCATCCGCAGCTTGTTCAGGCCAGCTGTGCGGATAACATTGCGCGTGCTGTTGGCTTCTGTGACATGGTCAGCGTGGCGGGAATCATGCAGGGCATGGGCAATATAAGGACGATCCGGGTCGCCTTCATGGAACGCGATGGCGACTTCCGTACCCTGTATCAGTGGGAAATGGAAGCCGTATTTATCGCCGCCGTAGGGTTTAGCGAAGCGCACCGGCATACTTTCCATGCCCTGGCGTTTGTCGTCGCGGTCGGCATCGAATTTCACCCGGTACATGCCCGATGCATCCTGCCAGGCGTAGATATCGTTCTCTTTGGCGCTGGTCACGCGCGCCATCAGCGTGCCGCTGACCACCGGACGCTTTTTAGCGGCAGGACGCCAGCATCGGTTCTCGTAGTACGGCATCGCTACCCATGCCACTTTCAGGGCATTCTTACGGCTGGCGTAATAGCCAGTACGGATAATAACAACACCGTTCTCCGTTTCACGGGGCAGTGTTGGCGGCATAGCTGTTTCGGTAATAGTCAGTACCTGCGCCGGGCCGAGGGTGTGGTCGGTGCTGCTGCCGGTCACCGTGGTTTGGGCAGACAGGAAGCGTTCATGCTCCAGACGCGCCCAGAAGTTACCGGTTTCGGCTGTTGGGTTAATTTTGTCGCCACGCTCAAGATGGCGCGGGCGGTAATGGTACACATCACCATAAGTGATGCCATCACCGTCACCCCGGGTCATGTCAGCCGGTACGGACATCAGGACGTTCTGGGCTTCACGGTGGTTGTAGTCACTGGCCGTAACCGAATGCTCTACCACGTTGTGCCAGACATGCACGCCCCACACCGAACCAGCTCCGTTGTCATTCGCCCCTGACGGGCTGTTCAGCGGCAGTGTTTTACCGAACGTCCAGGCGCTTTGCTTGTCCGCAAAATGCACCACTTCAGTCAGGGTGTCCGGTTGCAGAGTGAAGAAGTAAAAAATCCCCACTTCGGCCAGCAGGCGTTCAATAAAAGCGAGGTCATTTTCCTGATACTGGTTAATCTGCTCACGCTTTGGATAGTCGGCTTTAAGGGTAAACTCATACTCCCAGCCTTTCAGGCCATGCTCCTGAAGTACCTCTGCAACAACTTCCGGCACCGACTTATTGACGAAAAAGCGGTGAGTACGGAACTGATTGCCCAGCAGTGCCAGAAACGGCTCCAGTATGATGCAGTACTGCGCTTCATCCGCGGAGCCGCCGGTACGTTGGAAATGGGTCACCACCCCATGAACCACTTTTCTCTCTGTCAGGGAGAGCTGGTTGCCCGCCCCCATGATCAGGGTTGCCGGCTTACTCAGCATCTGGCGGGCATCAATGTTCTTATCTGCGCTGGTGAAGTTGATGGTGTACCTGTACAGTGCACTCATCGCCTCTGAGCCGCTGAAATCTTCCACGTCAATATTTGCCGCACACGACGGAATATCCAGTTGGTAACGGTTTAGCGGGGTTTGGATTAAACTGCTCAGTGTATCTGTCAGGCTCACGATCTTTACTCCGTGTAATATTTCAGCATCCTGAATGACCAGTGATGGAAAGAAAGACAACGATATAAGGTTTAAATTATTTTATTTAGCTACTCCACCGTATAGCCACGTTATCTCTATGCCTGTTGGTGGAACGTTACAAATACTTTCCTGTTTGATTTCCTGGGGGATGATGAAACCGTAAGGTTATTCATCATAAACGTATGTATAAGCAAAGCGATATATAAGATAACCTGCAAAAAACTCTGCTATCGAAAACATGCCCCAGATATATCTGGATTCGCTTGAAGATAAGAAAAAAAACCAAATAGTAAATGCGATACCAGAAACACCCAGCCCCATCCCCACCCCGCGAATTAATCGGGAAAGGATTACCAACAAAATAACCCTGACATTCATAAGCCTCCAAAAAAATATTCGCATATCTTATCAAACTCGGCAGGATTTCTGTCTCCTACCTCACAAGCGGTTTCAAAAGGCTTAACGATATCTTCAACAATAAAATAAAGAAGATCCAGGTCACCAAGACGCTGGAGTTTATTGTGCAAAACAGGGTTTCTGTCTTCGAGGTCTCTTGATGTATAAATTGCTCTGGATGTTTCAGCACCAACAGATAACAATAAACCAGCCAGACTTCCGGCAAAAAAGGCTGATACACCTCTGGATGCGATTGCTTCGCCCAACTTCACACCCGTTAGTTCAGTAAACGCCATTTTTCCCATGAACGAACCGGAAACATTTTTCACGATAGAAGATATTTTTTCGGCGTGAATGCGTGAAATAAAATCTTCGAGAGAGGTCTTAATGATTTGCTCAATAATCTGATGATTAAATACGCCCTTTTTAACTAATCGCGCCAGCCTGAACTTATCATCCAGATTATCCCTGCGATGCTCAGCATCAATGAAATCATACCCCAGATAGGCAAGGCTGACTGGAAATGAAATAAAACCTTTTCCTGTTGCGCCCCAAAAACCAGAACCATCGATATTAATGGCTTCAAGCATATCTCTGGCAATCTCTTTTGCGCTGTCCATAATTGTTACCCTTTAGATAAGCCTGTTAGGCAAACTCCATCACAATACCCTGGTCCTCGCTCCATCCCAGAGTCAGGGAAGATGGTTTTTGCTTTGCAGCCATATGCGTAAGCAACTGCTGACTCAGAACCGGCAGGATCTGCTGGTTCAGCAGGCTGTCCACATTGCGCGCCCCGGTATCCGGCAGCAGGCAGGCGGCCGTCAGCGCGTCGTACAGGGATTCATCGATGGTGGTTTTCATTCCGTAGTGACGGTTGAGACGTTTACTCACCTGATTCAGCTTCATTTCCACAATCGTGCGCATCGCCGTCTGTGTGAGCGGGCGATAAATCACCGTCTGGAAGCGCGCCAGCAACGCGGGCTGGAAGTGGTCGCGCAGCAGCGGGCGCAGCAGTTCATGCAGGTCAGACTCTGTGGCGTCCGGCTGTTCCTCCAGCATCTGCATGATGGGGTCGCTGCCGAGATTTGAGGTCATCAGAATCACGGTATTGCGGAAATCAATTTCACGCCCTTCCCCGTCCCGCATAAAGCCACGGTCAAACACCTGGTAGAACAGGTTCATCACGTCCCGGTGCGCCTTCTCCACTTCGTCGAGCAGCACCACGCTGTACGGGCGCTTTCTGACGGCTTCAGTGAGGATGCCGCCCTGGCCGTAGCCGACGTAGCCCGGCGGGGAGCCTTTGAGCTGGGAAACGGTGTGCGGCTCCTGGTACTCGGAGAGGTTGATGGTGATAAGCGATTTTTCCCCGCCGAACAGCGCGTCCGCCAGTGTGAGCGCGGTTTCGGTCTTGCCGGTGCCGCTCGGCCCCACCAGTAAAAACACGCCCTGCGGGCCGTTCTCCGGCGTCAGGCCGGTTTTGGAGGCCCGTAGGCGCTGTGCAATGGCGTTCAGCGCCGCGTCCTGACCAACAACGCGTTTTGACAGGTTGTGCTCAAGACTCAGTAATTCCGTCTGCTCATCCTTCATTAATGAGGAGAGCGGCACACCGGTCCAGTCGGCAATTACCGTGGCGACGGTGCGAGTGTCCACGTCCAGCCCCAGCAGCGGGTTAGTCCGCTGCACGGCGGTAAGCTGGTTTTGCAAATCAGCAATTTCCGCCTGGCGGGAGATATCGCTGCGGCAGGCCAGCAGTTCTTCCGTCAGTTTCAGCTCCTGGCCGTACTGGGTTTCCAGCGCGTCGAGTTCCAGGATGATGCGGATTTCGTCCTGTTCAATAACGGCCAGACGTTCGCCGTGCGTCTGACTGCCGACCGCGATATCTTCCAGCAGCGCCTGCTTTTCCATTTCAAGGGCCGTCATCTGCGCCTTCAGCCGGGTCAGCGGCTCCGGCACGGTGTCGAGGCTCATACGGACACGGGCGGAGGCGGTATCCAGCAGGTCCACGGCTTTATCCGGCAACTGGCGGCCGGTGAGATAGCGTCGTGAAAGCGTGACGGCGGCTTTCACCGCTTCATCGGTAATGTGCACCCCGTGGTGCTGTGCGTAGCGGGATTTGAGTCCGCGCAGCATCAGGCAGGCGGTGTCGTCGTCCGGCTCATCCACTTTGACCATCTGGAAGCGGCGCTCCAGCGCGGCGTCGCGCTCGAAGTACTGTTTGTACTCGCTCCAGGTGGTGGCGGCGATGGTTCTGAGTTCGCCACGCGCCAGCGCCGGTTTCAGCAGGTTTGCCGCATCCGCGCCGCCCGCCTGATTGCCCGCGCCGATAATGGTATGCGCCTCATCGATAAACAGCAGCACCGGCAGTGGCGACTGCTGCACCGCGTCGATGATGTTTTTCAGCCGCTGCTCGAATTCGCCCTTAACGCCCGCGCCCGCCTGCAGCAGGCCAAGGTCAAGAGTGCGAACAGAGACCGATTTCAGCGCGTCCGGGACGTTGCCTTCGGCGATTCGCAGCGCCAGTCCCTCGACCAGCGCGGTTTTGCCGACACCCGGCTCACCCACCAGTATCGGGTTGTTCTTGCGGCGTCTTGAAAGAATATCCACCATCTGGCGGATTTCGTTGTCGCGGCCAAACACCGGGTCGATGTTACCCTCCCGGGCACGGGCAGTGACGTCAAGGGTGAATTTGTCCAGCGCGTTCTGTAACGCCGGGTTCAGTTCGCCTTCTTTAACCTCCGCATTCACCGGACGGCCGACGAACGCCACCTCCCCGCCGTGCGTCAGTTCCTCGTCCTGCTGCACCTCCGGGCGCTCGTCCGACTGCGCATCAAGCAGCGGACGCAGACGCTCAAGCTGGCTCTGCGCCAGCGTTAACAGCGGCCACAGGCCGTCGCAGCGCACCAGCGTTGGTTTCTCCACCATAGCCATCAGCAGGTGAATACTGCGGATATGCACTTCCCCCGCCAGTGAGGCGCGCAGCCAGGCGTCCTGCATCAGGGTCTGAATGCTGTCCGATAACTGCGGGCGGCTGCGCACCGAGCGGGGCAGCGTGTCGAGAAATGCCAGTAAATCCTGCCAGATGGCGTCCATATCCCATTCGTAGCGCCGCGCCAGCACCGTCAGGTCGCCCTCGCCCTGCTCCAGCAGTTTCAGCAGCCAGTGCTCGGGCAGAATTTCCGCATGGGCCCGGGTCTGGCACAGGGAGGCGGCGCCTTCCATCGCGCGGGCGCAGTAAGGATTCAGACGGCGTAACAGGATGGCGGGATTTTCCATTTTTCTCTCTCTTGTTGGCTTCCGGGCACGCTACCGCCCGTCGCTTTTCCTGTGGTTCAGGAACCCAAAGCGCATCAGGTCAGGCAGGCAGATTGTTTTTTTGCTCAACGCCCGTTCTCAGGCGCTCAGCAAAAACGGCGGACAGCATAACTGCCCGCACAGGATTTACGCGGTGGTACGTTCGTTCCAGGAGTCGGAATGAATGATGTTGCCGTCCTTGTAGGTCCAGGTGATTTTTTCGTAGCGCAGCTCAATCTGCTCAAGGTGGTTATGCTTCTCGAAAGCCGGGTCCTTGATGTCGTGCATCTTCGGATTGACCTTCACCAGCTTCACGTTTTCAAGCTTCGTGTTGAAGTACTCCACTTCCTGGCCGGCGTCGTTGATTTTGTACCACTTAAATTCAGCAGACTTCAGGGTCTGGCCGGTGGTCACCGCCTTGTACAGGTACGGGCTGGAAGAGTCGATTTCCTTGGTGAACAGGAACGGCGTGTGGATACGCGTGCCGGTCAGCTTGCCGGTGTTGTTGTCGGTCGGGATGTACAGGTTATGCTCCTGCGCAACAACTTCGATGCTACCCTCGCGGTCCTTCACGTCCACGGAACCTTTAATGTCCGCGCCGCCATCGTCTTTCAGCCACAGATAAACCGGAATTGCCATGTTAATTACTCCATTTCATTTATTGACGCACCATCATCCTGCGATGGCGCGGGGGGGGGTGCCCGGCGCCTGACAGGCGTTCGCCTGCGGCACCAGACTGATTTCGACACGACGGTTCAGCGCCCGGCCTTCCGCCGTGTCGTTGGTGGCGACAGGACGGCTTTCGCCGTAGCCCTGCACCGCAAAACAGCTCTCCGGCACGTCGCCGGTGTCGCGCATCCAGTCGCGCACTGATTCCGCACGCTTAAGCGACAGCGCCTGGTTGGATTTGTCATCCCCCGTGCTGTCGGTATGGCCCGCCACCACAATCAGCCAGCCGGGCTTCGCCTTAATCCCCACCAGCGAGTTCACCAGCAGCTTTGTCGAGCCGGGCTTCAGCGCCCATTTGCCGGTGTCGAACAGCGACATGCTGTCGAGGCGCACCGTCTGCGGCCCCTGCACGATTTTCTTTATTACCGGAGGAGGCGGAGGCGGCGGCGTCCAGCTATTAATGGCCGCTTCCACGGGCGGTATCAGCCGCATCCCCTGGTACAACCCGAGACCGTAGCGCAGCGGTTCGCCGCGTCGCTGCCAGTCATCAAGCCTTCGGCTGTCGGCACGCAGACGCTGCTGCGCCTGCTGCTTCGGCGCCGGCGGCGTGCCACTGAGACGGTGATAGACCGCAAGGTGGTCGCCGACGCTGCGGACCAGGCGCTGGTTATTGATAAAGGACGCCAGCATCGCCAGCGCAAGGAACAGAAAACAGACGCCGCCCGCCAGGCGGATATCCTGCATCCGGCGGCTGATGCCCTGGCGGCGCGGCAAGTGCGCAAGCAGAACATCCGGAAGGGGTGGCATCTCCGGCGCTTGCGGGCTCGCCGGAGAAAGCGTGGTAACAGCAGCGACCTGCTGCTGCCAGAGATTATCCGCCACGCCCATAACCGGCGCCAGGCAGATGCCGCAGGCGCAGAGTTTCAGGGCGGCCAGTTCTCCCTGCCGGGTATTCAACGGCCCGGTAATCTGCCGCTCCGTCAGAGCCAGTACGCTGTCCAGCCAGAGCGCATGACAGAGGCGCGAGGCGTTGCTTCCGGCCTCCCGCTGCCAGTCATCAACCGGCAGCGCGACATGACGGCTCTGGCAGACCCGGATACCCGGCAGGTCAGGCGTGACAGTAAACCAGCGGACCTCTTCCTGGCGTTCACTGTCCGGCGGCGTTACCCACACCGCGCACCAGACCGGAGGCAGGCCGTTTAGCCAGGTCCGGCACTGCGCAATACTCCAGCGCCAACCGCGCAGAGACTGAGCCAGCACCTCCGCAGAATGATGCTGTTCCGGCATTACCGCCAGTAGTACAGAAACCTGCGGCACCAGCGCCGGTCGGGCGTTTGCCAGCAGTTGCGCCTGTAACGGCAACTGCTCAGCATTCTCCGCCCGCAGATACCATCCCGAACCCGTTTCACGATATGCCGCCCCCGCAGGAAACAGGGATTCGGTGTCGCCACAGACCAGCACCACCGCGCCCTGAAACCCTTCCGGCGGCAGACAGCTTTCGTCAGGCTGTTCACTGACTTTCCTGCCGCACTGAAACCGTCGCCATTGCCTCCACAGCACCGCACCGCAAATCAGTGAAATGCACAGGCAGAGCGCAAACCGGCTTCCACCGGAAAGCGGCCAGTACCCCAGCACCAGCCACAGCGCCAGCACAGCGGCAAGCGCGGTCAGCATCACACGGGGAAATTCACGCATTCCTTATCCCCGTCCTGCTATCTGCGATACCATCTGCGCCAGTACAGAGGAGAAGGTGAACCACAGCGCCGCCAGCACCACAACACCTGCCGCCCAGCCCAGCCAGTACATCCGGCGTCCGTTGCGCAGACCGGGTGCCCTGACCACCACAGGCGAATCCTGCGTCAGAGTAAACGGTGGCACCCGCTCGCTGAGCGCACGCACCACATCCTCGCGCCGTTCATCATCCTGCGCGCGATACTGGCCGACAAAACCCAGTTGCAGGGTCCGGTAAAGACAGGTCAGTACCGCCACATCCGGCGCGGGTTCGCGCAGAATGGTACGAATACGTTCCCACAACTCCTCACCGGCATTCAGTGTGCTGAAAAAACGCGCCTGGAGCGGGTCCTTGCGCCATTTGCGCCAGCCGTCATCCTGTTTATCACGGTTAAGTACGCTCTCATCCAGCAGCGCACAGTACGCATATAACATCCGCTCACAGCTCGTTTCACTGTACCCCGCCTGCGTCAGCGATTCGCGGGCGTCACTCACCCAGCGGCAGGCGCGGCGGTAGAGGGCATCCCCCTCCCTGATTTCCTGGCCGCTGCGTAACTGGCTGACCATCAGCCAGCCCGGATAGAAAATTTTATTTATCAGGTCAGTATCAGACGTGTTCATGAGCGCAGCACCGCAAACAGTTCAAGTTTCACTTCGCCCAGCGACTGCGGCGTATAGAAGGTACAGTTGCCGGCCTCCAGCATCGCACGGGCGGCATCAGTGGACAGATCCAGCGCAAAATACTGGTTTTCCAGACGCAGCGGGATAGCCGCAGGGACATGGCTCAGCGGTTTAATCACCATCCCGCTCAGGGCAATGTTCACCACTTCAGAGACATCATCATGACTGCCGGCTTTACACAGCTGCGGGAAGCGGGTCTGCAGTTCATGATTTGGCATGGAGGAACGCACGGAGAGATAGAAATCCGCCCCTTCCCGCAGGCGCGCATCGTGCAGCCTGCCACGCCAGATCTCCCGGTCCTCGCCCTGCTCCAGGGCAATGGCGATCACCCGCGACGGCAGGCTGGCCTCCAGAAGCTGGTCCAGCAGGCTAAACAGCGGCGGAAAAACCTGTTCCGGCATGTCATGCCGGTAAGCGGGAATATCGTCGACGTCGTGATCAAGGGAAAACGTCAGCAGGCTGCCGGCAAGCCTTGCCAGCTCACGGTACAGCAGCTCGGGATGACGTGACGGTGTCTGGTGCAGTTCCGCCAGCACGGGTCCGGCGCTGCTCAGGGCATTGAGCAGCCAGAACAGCGATACGTCCGCCACCGCAAAGTCGGCCATCCGCTCATTGCTTTCGCGTCGCATCGCCATCAGGCGCTTACGCCGCGCCGACAGGCGGTGCAGAAGCTCCCTGAGTTCGCCGGTCAGTACTGGACTGGCGTCCAGCGACAGCAGCGGCGGGATAAAACCGGCATCGCGAACCCACTGTCCCTGTGCGTTACGGATAAGCCTCGCCACCGGGCAGGTCAGGTACGCGCTGTTCTCCTGAGTGGACAGGCGCAGCGTCAGCGAATGACGCAGTACAGCCAGATCGCTGCGCTCATGGCCGGCAAGCTCCTGCACCGTCACCCGTTCAGACAGCCAGCGGCGGGGCCGGGCACTGTCGCGCCCGTCATCCAGGTTACCGCCGTTCGCGCTGAGCAAGGGCAGGCACAGCAGCACCTCCACACTCTCCTGCCTCACGGAGGAGACATCGCAGACCGGCGGCAGGTTATCCGCCAGATCCGTGTCTATCAGCGTCCCGTCCGCAAAGCGCACCGCCAGACGGGTGGCATTAAGCCGGGAAAGTGTGAGCGCGCTGTCGTCAAACTCAGCACTCAGCACCCCCCAGGGATGCGCCAGCGCCATTCGTGCGACAGTATCTGCAACATGCGCATCCCAGCGGGCCTGCTGCTGGAACTGTTGCGGGGCCAGAAACGCCCCGTCACTCCATAACGGACGATAAATTTTCATCCCTGCTCCCGCCTTACGCTTTCGCTTTCGGCATCTGCGAAACCAGAGACAGGTTCACGTCCATGCCTTCCACCTGGAAGTGCGGCACCGCATACAGCCTCACGCGGAAGAAGCCCGGGTTGTCCTCGATATCTTCCACCACCACCTTCGCATCGCGCAGCGGATGAGATGCCTGCAGCTCGTCGCCCGGATCGGTCATTTCAGTGACCAGGCCGCGAACCCAGGTGTTGAGTTCCAGCTCCAGCAGACGGCGGTCTTTCGTCGTACCGATGTTTTCACGCTGAATCAGCTTCAGGTAGTGGGCAATGCGCGACAGCAGGAAGATATACGGCAGGCGCGCGTTGATGCGGCTGTTGGCCGTCGCATCGGCGGTGTCATACAGCGCCGGTTTCTGCGCCGAGTTCGCCGAGAAGAAGCAGGCGTAGTCGCGGTTTTTGTAGTACGACAGCGGGATAAAGCCGAGATTCGCGAACTCAAACTCGCGGGTTTCCGGGATCATCACTTCCGACGGGATTTTCACCTGGTTGCCGGTGCCGAGGTCATACAGATGAATGGGCAGATCTTTCACCGCCCCGCCCGCCTGCGGACCGCGAATTTGCACGCACCAGCCGTTGTTAATGAAGCTTTTCACCATGTTGGAGGCGAAGGCAAATGACGCGCTGGTCCACAGGTATTTCTCGTGATCCGGACCTTTAACCTGCTCCACGTAGTTGAAACTGCGTACCGGCACAGTGTCCGGGCCGTATGGCAGGCGGCCCAGCACACGCGGCATCACCAGCCCGATATAGCGCGAGTCGTCGGTGTCGCGGAACGATTTCCACTTGATGTACTCGGCGCGGTCGAAGTAGTTGCCGATATCCTTAATGGCCGCCACCTCCTCCATCGTCTCTTTCAGGAAGAATGTCGGGCCGACGGCGCCGATAAACGGCATATGCGCGGCGGCGGAGACTTTCGAGATATTACGCAACAGCGCCACGTCCTGCGGGCTGGCGTCAAATTCGTAAGCAGAAATGACCGAGCCAATCGGCTCACCGCCCGGGGTGTCGTATTCGGCGGTGTAAGTGTGCCAGTAGAGGCCGCTCTGAATAAGCTCCGGCGCGTCCTCAAAGTCCTGGCGCAGGTCGTCTTTGGAGACGTCCAGGATTTCGGTTTTCACGTTCTGGCGGTAGTCGGTGTTGTCCACCAGTTGCTTCAGACCGCGCCACAGGGATTCCACTTTCTGGAATTCCTGATGGTGCATCACCGCGTCCAGCTGGCGGCTGATTTGGTAATCCAGCTCCGCGATATGGTGGTCGATTAAGGTCTTGTCGAGTTTCTCCACCTGCTGACCGGATTTGCGGATACAGTCCATAAACACCTGCATCGCCGCCGTCAGGCGCTCGCCCGCCGGCGCGTCAGAGAGCGCGGCATCATCCATAAACGCGTTAATGTCGCCCAGGCTGGAGGCCGGGGTCAGGTTGATTTTTTCAAACAGGGAGGCGTAAACGCCTTCTTTTTCCAGTACGGTGGTCTGCCCCTGGGCAGAGGCGGTTTCAGTATTTACAGACATCAGCATATTCCCGGTTAATCCATTAAAAGACGCACGCCGTTATTTCGGGGCCAGTGCACTCATTTCGTCGCGTAATTCCTGAGACAGCGCCGGGTCTTTGAGAATTTTCTCGAGTTCTTTTCTGAAAGTGGCGTTATCAAGAAGATTGGACTTGAGGTCGCGTAATAAATTACGCATTGCCAGCATGGCGCGAAGCTGGGGGATTTGACGGGCAACCTGTTCCGGTTCGAAATCTTTAATATCGGAAAAGCTCAGCTTCACATTATCTTCAAAGCCATCTCCCGCCAGCGTATTCTCGATGGTGAGGTTTACTTCCGGGTTAAATTCTGAAAGTACGCTGTTGAAGTTATTTTTATTGACGTTGATTTTTTCTCTTTCAGATAATGGGCGGGTTTCTTTGCCATTACTGAAATCACCGACGGTGAGCAGTTTCAGCGGCAGTTCGACTTTCTTCTGCGCGCCACCTGTATGCAGCGCCAGCCTGAGATTTATACGTGCCTTCGGCACTTCATTCTGGAATGAATCAGCCATAGTAGTCCCTTTCCTTAAGGAATGATTGTTAATGAAACGGCATTTCTTTACAAAAGCATGTTAGTACAAAACACCATGTCAGATCAATTAATCAGATCTTAAGTCCATATTTAGACTATACTTAAGAATTTTCCTCCAAATAAAAACAACAGAGATCGCTACTCAATCACCTTCATTACAAAATTTTGACCGATAATTCACATGAAAGACAGGGGAAATCCCTGCCCACCAGCTAAATAGCAGAGATATGCTTGAATTTTTGTTATTTATTGACTTAGATCATTATTTACAGGGAGTCAGGATTTGCTTTTTCATAACAATATGAGTTTCAGCAAAAAAAAAGCAGCAGTGCTGCTTCGCAAATGAGAGACGACGGGAGGGATTATCTAAGATAATTCCTTATGCATAACTTTAATAATTCGAATAGCAAGCATTTATAAAACGAATAACCGAACAGAAAATAAGGCAAACCCACCTGTATTCGCCCCGACATCAGGTCAAAAATCTTTTTTTCAATTCACCTGTTGTGAAATGAACTATAAATGCGCTGTCCACACTGTCTTTTTCTGAAAATCATGCCCGGCCTGCGACAGGCAATGAAAATTCCTGGAGAATGCGCTTGGCCTTCCGCAATAAAAAGATCTGCTCCGCGACAAACACAACGCGTGGAACCAACAGGCGGGATATAACTTTACGCTATCGGCAGAATTCCCGCAGGACTTCAGGGCGGGTCCCGCGCCATCATGTTTTCGACAAACCGCAGGCAGGATGCAGGACAAAACCCGCAGATGTACGCCAGGGGAGATTAATGCGGTTTGTCAGCACACTTTTGCCGGTCAAAGGCATTTCAGACTCGGGCAGCGGTAGAAAATAATGTTACACTTCCGCCTTTGCATAACCGACTTCTTTGATAATGTGGCATTACTTTATTAAGTACACCTCCGTAGGCGTGATCAACACCTTGATCCACTGGCTGGTTTTCGCGGTCTGCGTTTACGCCTTTCATATCCACCAGGCGCTGGCCAATTTTCTTGGCTTCAGCCTCGCGGTGAGCTTCTCCTTTTATGCCAACGCCAGGTTTACCTTCCGGCAAACCACTACGGCACGGCGCTATTTCCTTTACGTCGGTTTTATGGGGTTGCTGAGTTTCCTGACCGGCTGGGCGGCCGAACGGTGCGGCCTGCCCCCTCTCGTTACGCTGGTCGCTTTCTCAGCAATTAGCCTCATCTGCGGGTTTATCTATTCCAGACTGATTGTGTTTAAGGACGTTCAATGAAAATCTCGCTGGTCGTTCCGGTTTTCAACGAAGAAGAGACCATCGGCATCTTTTACAAAACGGTGCGCGAATATGACGCGCTAAAAGCGTATGACGTCGAAATTGTCTTTATCAACGATGGCAGTACCGATGCAACGGAGTCGATCGTTACTGCGCTGGCGGTTGCCGATCCGCTGGTTGTCGCGTTGTCGTTAACGAGAAATTTCGGTAAGGAACCCGCCCTGTTCGCCGGACTTGATAACGCGACGGGCGATGCGGTGATCCCTATTGATGTCGATCTTCAGGATCCGGTAGAAGTGATACCGCACCTCATCCGTAAGTGGCAGGACGGTGCGGACATTGTGCTGGCAAAACGTTCAGACCGCTCGGTGGACGGTCGACTGAAGCGCAAAACCGCCGCATGGTTTTATGCGCTGCACAATAAAATCAGCACGCCGCACATCGAAGAAAACGTTGGCGATTTCCGGCTGATGAGTCGGGAAGTGGTGGAAAACATCAAGCAGATGCCGGAACGTAACCTGTTTATGAAAGGCATTTTATCCTGGGTAGGCGGCAAAACGGAGGTGGTGCTTTACGCCCGGGCGAATCGCTGTGCCGGAAAAAGCAAATTCAACGGCTGGAAGCTCTGGAACCTCGCGCTGGAGGGAATCACCTCATTCTCGACGTTCCCCCTGCGTATCTGGACCTATATTGGCCTCGCCGTTGCGCTTATCTCATTCACCTACGGCGCGGGAATGCTTATTGACACTCTCCTGTGGGGGAATCCGGTTCGCGGCTATGCCTCGCTGATTGTATCGATCCTGTTTTTAGGCGGCGTCCAGTTGATTGGCATTGGTGTACTGGGGGAATACATAGGGCGGATTTACATTGAGACCAAGCAACGTCCTCGTTACTTGCTCAAAAAACGACACACTGTGGAACAGAATTCAGGAAAGGATAGCTGATGGTTAAGTATGTGAATAAAAGCATCATTCTTGTCGCTTTTTTTGCCGTTTTCATCCTTGAATGGTATACCCCAATTCATTCTGATGATTATCGCTACGCCTTAATTGGCCTCTCATTTGATGCCCATCTGCATCACTATTTAACCTGGAGCGGACGCCTGGTCGCTGACTACACCAGCGCGCTTTTGCTGGCCTCGGAATCACGTATTTTTATCTCGATGATGACAGGACTCGCCGTGGTCGCATTCTGCTATTTGATTGTCAAAACGCCCGACGGCACGCTGAAGTGGAAGAAATATGACGCGGTAACCTTCACCCTTATTTTTCTGACGTTCTGGGTCGCCAATCCTAATATAGGACAGACCGTATTCTGGGTTGTCGGCAGCGCCAATTATCTGTGGACCAATCTGTTTGTCGCCGCCTGGCTGTGGAACCTGTACCGCATCCAGATGCGGCGGGAAAAAAACACGCGTGTCGTCATGCTACTGCTGGGGGTGCTGGCAGGCTGCTCTAACGAGAGCGTTGCGCCGTTTGTGGTTGGCCTGGCGCTGCTGGCCATCATTTACGATCTCTGGCAGGACAAGCGTCTGTACGGCAACAAAGTCGCCTATTTTTTATCTGCCCTGGCGGGCGCGGCTATTCTGATCTTTTCTCCGGGTAATTTTATTCGCGCACAGGGGGCGCATAAAGTCTGGTATGAGAAATCGATTATTGAGCGCCTCGTCATTCACCTGAGCGATCGTTTCTTCAGCCATTTAGCGCTGGTTTGGATCGCCTACGTCGTGCTGGTTCTGCTGGCGGCGATTCTGTATTTCGCCAGACGCAACGGCCCGCGCGTTAAAAGCGGCAATCTCGCCATGGTTGTGTTGATGCTGCTGGTCGGGCTGGGCACCTCTTTTATTATGGTGGCCTCCCCGTCTTATCCGGACCGGGTAATGATGTCGACATTCCTGTTTTTCCTGTTAGCGCTCTCTTTTCTGCTTAAAGAGTTGGTTATTTACACCAGTAAAGGCGTCAGGATTGGCGTTTACGCCATCACGGGACTCATGGCAGGCGTATTCGTCTGGTCGTTCTCGCTGATGTATGCGGCTTATACCCGCGTTTACCAGCAGGATCAGGTACGGGTGAATATCATCCACACACAGTTGAGCCGCCACCAGCGTGACTTTACTGTCCCGGACTTTCATTTCCTCAAAATGCAAAACAGCGGCGGCCATTTCGGTTTCTTCCACGATCCGCAAATCTATGGCCGCTATTTCGGCGCCGGAAGTGTCGAAAAGAAAAAAGTTCATTTCGATTACTCCGTACTGGCATCCGGCAAAATGATGTCGTTACCTGAAGGGGTGGTGGCGCACTACAATCGCGATGGCGACGTGATGCTGGTCAGCTCTCGTCCCGTAACCGGCACGCTGCATATCTCGGTGAACGCAAAAGAGAGAGACCTGCCGTTAAGCGGCTTTGCGTCTGCGCAGATCAATAACGAATATTGGTACTATACCGCCATTCCTGCAGGCGACGTCACGACTCTCTCGCTGCACCCCTGAGCTTTCGCCTCCCGCATCTGTGGGAGGCAGACCTTATTTCCCCACGGTTTTACTACTTACCCATGCGTAAATTGGGGTAAAATTACCCTGCTTTTCGACGCGATGAATCTGGACGATTTATGCGCTAATAACAATAATGATGCTAAGAAAATCTCGGGAGATAACTATGCCTGAAGCAACGCCTTTTCAGGTGCTGGTTGTAGACGACCACCCCCTTATGCGGCGCGGTATTCGTCAATTACTGGAACTGGACCCCGCATTTGACGTGGTTGCCGAAGCGGGCGATGGCGCAACGGCGATTGATCTGGCGAACCGTCTCGACCTGGATTTGATCCTGCTCGATCTGAATATGAAAGGTCTGAGCGGTCTGGATACCCTTAACGCCCTGCGTCGGGACGGCGTAACGGCGCAAATTATTATTCTCACCGTGTCGGATTCCGCCAGCGATGTGTATGCGCTGATCGATGCAGGCGCAGACGGCTATCTGCTGAAGGACAGCGATCCGGAAGTCTTACTGGAAGCCATTCGCAAGGGCGCTAACGGCGGTAAGGTCTTCAGTGAACGGGTAAGCGAATACCTGCGCGAACGGGAACTGTTCGGCGAGCAGGACGATCCCTTTAGCGTACTGACCGAGCGGGAACTGGACGTTCTGCACGAACTGGCGCAGGGGCTGTCGAATAAACAGATCGCCTCGGCGCTGAACATTTCCGAACAAACGGTAAAAGTGCATATCCGCAATCTGCTGCGTAAGCTCAACGTGCGTTCGCGCGTTGCGGCCACTATCCTTTTCCTGCAAACGCGCGGGATGCAATAAAGTCACACAGCTATCTGCTACCGGATAACAACGCAACGCGTCTTATCCGGACCACCGCTCACAGTCATTCAGGCCCGATAAGCGTAACGCCATCGGGCAGCCGTAAGGTTACTCCTTCGGCGGCGAAAGCTGCTGTAACGCCTGCGCAATACTGCGTTCGATAACCGCGCGGCGGGTATCGTTGGCGGGCAACAGTTTCAGCATCATTTCCCAGGCCGCCACCGCTTCGCCAAAGCGCTGCTGCTCGAAGGCGTTAAAGGCATACATGCTCAGTAGCCGAACATTGGCATGGTCGCTGCGCACCAGTTGTCGAAGCAGTTCCCCGCCGCGCAGATTATCGTCAGGATCGGAAGAACGAGTCAGCGCCTCGGCGTAGCCAAGCGCGGCATCGCTGTTCTTCGGATCCAGCCGATACGCGTTGGCATAGGCCTCGGTAGCGGTGCTGGCGTTGCCTAACACCATGCCAATCCGCCCCAGCATGATCCAACCTTCCACATTTGCCGCATCATCCTGCAGGCGGGTTCTCAGGCCCAGCGCCAGGCGGGTCATCTCCTCTTCATTCAGAGGCTGGGCGTTCGGATCCAGCGCACGTTCCAGCAGTGCCGGCGTTTGCGCCGTCGCCTGCTGCCAGATTTGTACCTGACGAAAGTTTCCGGTCTGAGAATAGCTAACGCCGCCAACCGCCAGGGCAATCACTATGCCCGGCAGATACGCGCCAAACCCGGCGCGCTTACCCGCCAGTGCAGGCTGCTCGTCAGTAAAAGCGTCCTGTTTCACCCTTACCCGGCGACGCGAGCGCGCGTAAATTATCCAGCCTCCGGCGCCGATCGCCGCGACAGGAAGCACCCACAGCAGGATGGTCAACGGCGTCAGCGGCGGATCGTAAGTCACAAAATTGCCGTAGCGCGCCACCATGTAGTCGACGATCTCTTTCTGGCTTTTTCCTTCCTGCATCAGCTCATATACCTTCTGGCGCAGATCGGTCGCGATCATCGAGTTGGAATCGGCAATGCTGTTATTCTGGCATTTTGGACAGCGAAGCTGCTCGGTGAGCTGGCGAAACTGTTGTTCCTGCGCCTCGTCCTTAAACTGCATGACATCAATAGTGGCCATCGTGTTCGCTGAAAGCAGCAGCATCAGCGCGCCTAACAGAGTCCTCATTGCGCGGCCTCCTTGCTGTACTTCTCCCACAGCGGCTTGATCTCACTTTCCCATACCCGGGCGTTCAAATCACCGGCGTGGCGATAGCGAATAATGCCGTTACCGTCGATGAGGAAGGTTTCCGGCGCGCCATACACGCCCAGATCCAGTCCCAGCATCCCGTCGCCGTCAAACAGGCTCAGGGCATAAGGATTTCCTAATTCTTTCAGCCAGGCGATCGCTTTCTGTCGGTCGTCTTTATAGTTCATACCCACCACGCGAATACCCTGCGCTGACAGCTGATTCAGATACTGATGCTCGGCGCGACAAGTCGGACACCATGTTGCCCAGACGTTAAGCAGCACCGGTTTGCCCTGGGTCAGGACATCCGCTTCATAGTGCTTGCCGGGGTTCTCCAGCGACTCAAGGCGGAACGTGGGCACCGGTTTACCCACCAGCGCCGACTCAAGGTTGGTTGGCGTATCCCCTTCGGCGTTACGCGCCAGCTGCCACAGCAACGCCGCCGCAATCAGCAGAAAAATTATCAATGGGATCAAAAGTACGTTGCGCTTCATACTGCCTCCGGCGCCGTGTTTTGCGGTTGCTTGCGCTTGCGGTAGCGCGGATCGAACAGGCAGAACAGCCCGCCCAGCGCCATCAGCAGCCCGCCCGCCCAAATCCAGCGGATAAACGGTTTGTAATACAGGCGTACCGCCCATGCGCCGTTTTCCAGCTCTTCACCCAGCGCTGCGTAAAGATCGCGGGTGATCCCGCCGTCAATTGCCGCTTCCGTCATCATCGAACGGGTGCTGTTGTAAAAACGTTTTTCCGCATGCAGCGTCGCTTCCGCCTTCCCGTTCCGCGTAACGCCGATAATCGCTACGCCGCCCCGGTAGTTTGGTCCGGTGATCTCTTTCACTTCGCGGAAGGTAAAGCGATATTCATGAATATCAACGCTATCGCCCGCCTTCATGCGTACATCGCGCTCAACGCTGTAGTTCTGGCTAAACGCGATACCCACGATAGTCACCGCCAGGCCAACGTGCCCTAATACCATCCCCCAGTAGCCCGGCGTCATTTTAGTGCCGCGGGTAACGCGCTGCGCCACCTCGGCGATCGCCAGCACGAACACCCAGCAGGCCATCACCAGCCCGACCACCGTCATCGCGACGATGTTATCCTCAAACAGCCACGGCAGCAGGAAAGAGAGCGCCAACGTACTGACAAGGGCGACGACCAACAGGCGTTGCAGCTTACGCGGGCGATCCCGCCCCCAGCGCACCAGCGGTCCAATGCCCAGCAGCAGCGCAAACGGCGCCATCAGCCAGGTAAACATGGTATTAAAGAATGGCTCGCCGATGGAAATACTGCCCAGCCCCAGCTGCTTGTGCACCAGCGGCAGCAGCGTCCCTAACAGCACCACTAACATCGCGGCAATCAGCAGCACGTTGTTACCGAGCAGCAGCGACTCACGCGACCAGAGCGCATTGTTCACCCGTGAACGAACCTTGTGCCCCCGGGTAGCAAACAGCAGCAGCGATCCGCCAATCACCAGCACCATAAAGGCGAGGATAAACATACCGCGTGACGGATCGGAGGCAAAGGCGTGTACCGATACCAGCACCCCGGAGCGCACAAGGAAGGTGCCGAGCAAACAGAGCGAAAAGGCGCTGATGGAAAGCAGCAGCGTCCACGCTTTAAAGCTGGCGCGCTGTTCAGTCACCGCCAGCGAGTGCATCAGCGCCGTTCCCACCAGCCACGGCATAAACGACGCATTTTCTACCGGGTCCCAGAACCACCAGCCGCCCCAGCCAAGTTCGTAGTAAGCCCAGGCCGAACCGAGCACAATGCCGAGCGTCAGGAACACCCACGCCGCGAGCGTCCACGGGCGCGAGAAGCGGGCGAAAGTGCTGTCCAGACGGCCACTCAGCAACGCGGCAATGGCAAAAGCAAAGGCCACCGAGAAGCCGACGTAGCCCATATACAACAGCGGCGGATGGAAAATAAGCCCCGGATCCTGCAGCAGCGGGTTCAGGTCGCGCCCTTCAATGGGGAAATCGGGCAGCGTGCGGGCAAACGGGTTGGAGGTGAAGAGTATAAACAACAGGAAGCCAACGCTGACCATCCCCATTACCGCCAGTACGCGGGCGACGATATCCAGCGGCATCCGTTGCGAAAACAGCGCCACGGCGAAGGTCCAGCCGCTCATCAGCAGCACCCACAGCAGCAGAGAGCCTTCGTGGGCGCCCCAGGTTGCGGCAACCCGGTACCACACCGGCAGTTGGGTATTCGAGTTGCTGGCAACGTAAATCACGGTGAAATCATTGACCACGAAAGCGTTGACCAGCACCAAAAATGCGCCCATTACCAGAATAAACAGCAGCCAGGCAAAGGGTCTCGCCGAGGCCATCATCCGCGCGTCGCCACGCGCCACGCCCCATAACGGATATATGGAAAGCAGGAGCGCGACACCCAGCGCCAGGCAGAGCAGCGCATTGCCGATTTCAGGCATCATGACGACGCATCCTTATACACGCTTTCCGGGCGGCGGTGGTTTTCCTGCATCGCTTTCTCCACTTCCGGCGGCGTGTAGTTTTCGTCATGTTTCGCCAGCACCTCTTTCGCCTGGATATGGTTTTTCTCGCCGAGTTCCCCCTGCACCACGACGCCCTGCCCTTCACGGAACAGATCCGGGAGTATGCCTTCGTAGCTCACATCCACCACGCCTTCAGCGTCATAAATACTGAAATTAACCTTCAGGGTGTCCGGATCGCGCTTCACGCTGCCGGGCATCACCATGCCGCCGACGCGCAGGCGCTGGCCAACTTCCGGCATCTCCTGGGTTTCTCGCTTGCCATAAAGGATCTCGCCGGGGGTATAAAACAGATCGATATTGGAACGCAGCGCATACAGCACCAGCGTAATGGTCAGCGCCAGCCCTGCCAGCACACCGCAGGCTATCCATAAGCGGTTTCGACGTCGAATATTCACGCGGCCTCCTGCTGAGTCTGGGCGGCGCGCATCCGCGCTTCGCGCGCCCGCTGTTGGGCAACCTCGCGCAAAATGGCCCGCTGCCGGGTAGCGGTATGCGCAACCAATACTGCCAGCGGAATCACGCTCATCGCCACGGCCAGCCAGACATAAAAGGCGTAGCCGCCCATGGCGAAAAATTCACTCCAGGATGCAAATGCAGTGGTCATTGGCGGCCCCTTTTTAAAATCAGTTCGCTCACCCACGGGCGGCGTTTTTCCATCATCAGAATCAGGTTACGCATGCGCATCAGCGTCAGCGTGATAAACAGCAGCAGATAGCCGACAATTGCCAGGCGCAGCGGCGTACGCATCGCCGGGTCAATGCTTTGCTGCATCCGGGTCGAGCCCTGGTGTAAGGTATTCCACCACTCCACGGAGTAATGGATGATGGGCAGGTTAACGACGCCGATCAGCACCAGGATCCCCGCCGCGCGCCCGGCCATCTTGCGATCGTCAAAAGCGTGCCAGAGCGCAATGGCGCCAACATAGAGAAACAGCAGCACCAGTTCAGAGGTCAGCCGCGCGTCCCACACCCACCAGGTGCCCCACATGGGTTTGCCCCACGCGGAGCCAGTCACCAAGGCGATAAAGGTGAACACCGCGCCAATCGGCGCCATCGCGGCCAGCGCCAGGTTTGCCATTTTCAACTGCCAGACCAGACCGATAAACGCCGCTACCGCCATGGCGGCGTATATCCCCATCGACCAGATCGCCGCCGGAACGTGCAGATAAATAATGCGGTAGCTCTGCCCCTGTTGATAATCCGCAGGGGCAAAGCCGAATCCCCAAATCCAGCCGGTCGCCAGGACGATGACGCTGGCGACGGCCAGCCACGGGACGAACCAGCCGCAGATCTGATACAGCCGTGGGGGCATAGCCAGTTGATGAAGTGTTTTCCACATATAAGTCACCAGACCTCTCTAAACCAATGAAATTCCGTGGCGCCGGGGGCGGCTTCGCCTTCTCCGGCCTACAGCCTGTACCGGTCTACTGCACGCTGATACGTAACGCCGCCGCTGTCGCAAACGGACTCAACGTCGCGCTTCCCGCCAGTAGCGCGCCTAAAATCGCCATGTAACCGTCGACCGGTAAATGCATTGACGCCGCGTCCATAGCGGCGGTCGCAAAAATCAGTAGGGGAATGGTCAAGGGCAGCACCAGCACGCTCAGCAACACGCCGCCGCGCTTCAGTCCGACCGTGAGCCCCACCCCCGGCGCACCGAGAAAGCTCAGCGTCGGCGTTCCCAGCAAGAGCGTCAGCGCCATAATTTTCCAGCCGTAAATGTCCATGCCCAGCAGCAGCGCCACTAACGGAGAAAGGATCAACAGCGGTAAGCCCGTCACCACCCAGTGGGCCAGCACTTTCGCCAGCACCACCACTGGCAGGGGGATCGGCAGCAACATCAGTTGTTCAAGGCTGCCGTCCTGCAGATCGTCGCGAAACAGTCGCTCCAGCGCCAGCAGTGAGGCCAGCAGTGCGGCGACCCAGATAATGCCAGGGGCAATACGCGCCAGCAGCTGTGGCTCGGGGCCGATGCTCAGGGGAAACAGCGTAATAACGATCAGGAAGAACCACAGCGGGTTGGCGATTTCCGCGCTATGGCGAAACGCGACGCGCAGCTCTTGCCGGAAAATACGCCACATCATAACGCTTCCCTCACGGCGTTAAGCGCGATGCGACGAATGCGATCTGCGGCGACGTTCAGCGGCTGGTGAGTGGTGAGGAGAACCATCCCCCCATGGTCGGTATGTTGCGCCATGCGCTGCGTCAGGCGTTCAACGCCGTTCACATCGATCGCGGTAAAAGGTTCGTCGAGGATCCACAGCCGGGCGTGGGTCAACCACAAGCGCGCTAACGCCACCCGGCGCTGCTGACCGGCAGAAAGTTGATTAACGGGAAGATCTTCGTATCCGGCAAGACCAGCCTGCGCCAATGCCGCCAGGCACTGCGCGGTGTCGCCGTCCTGATGGAAAAAGCGCAGGTTCTCCAACGCCGTCAGCCGGGTTTTTATGCCCGGCTGATGTCCAATCCACAACAAATTTTGATGGTAGCTGTCCCGCACACGATGCAGCGGTTGCCCTTGCCAGCACACCTCCCCGGCGTCGGGGCGAGCAAGCCCCGTCAGCAACCGCAGCAGGGTTGTTTTCCCCGCGCCGTTGCGCCCGGTGATTTGTATCCACTCACCCGCGTTGACCCGGAACGACAAATCGCTGAATAAGATCCGCTCATCCCGTTCGCAGAGCAACTTTCTGGCTTCAAGCATACTACCCACTCATTACCATCCCGTCAGAAGCCCGGCTTAACGTCGCGCATATCGGGAAGCTTATGGGCAATCCCTTTATGGCAGTCAATACAGGTTTGGCCGTCTTTCACCGCCTGGTCGTGCATTTTCGCCGCGACGCCTTTTTGGGCAGTTAAGTCCATGAATTCGAAGTTGTGACAATTGCGACACTCCTGCGAATTATTGTCTTTCATTCTTCGCCATTCGTTTTGCGCCATAGTGAGGCGATGATCTTCGAATTTCTGCGGCGTATCGATCAGGCCGAGCGCTTTGGCATACAGCTCTTTGCTGGCCTTGATCTTGCGGATCATCTTCGGTCCCCATTCGTGCGGCACATGGCAGTCCGGACAGGTTGCGCGCACACCGCTGCGGTTGTTGTAGTGCACGGTTTCCATGTATTCCTGGTACACTGTGTTACGCATTTCGTGGCAGCTGATGCAGAACGCTTCGGTGTTGGCTTTTTCCATCCCGGTGTTGAATCCACCCCAGAAAATAATGCCGCCAACGAACCCGATTAACAGCAGCGTGCCCAGCGCCAGGCGACTGGGGCGACGCCACCATTGCCAGAGGCGCTTAATCCGGCCAGGTTTACGGTTAGCATTTTCCATAACGACCTCTTATTTTCCGTAACCTTTGGATGGCGTAAAGCTGTTGCCAACAATCGGCGCGGCATCGGCCTGCGGGACGTGACACTGCAAGCAGAAATAACGACGCGGCGCCACTTCCGCCAGCACTTTACCGTCGCTGTCCATAAAGTGCGTCGGGCTGATGCGCGGCGCGCCAGTGGTGCGATAGCTTTCTACGCCGTGGCATTGCAGACAGCGGTTAGTGTTAGTGGTCACCTGATAACCCTCGACGCTATGGGGAATCATCGGCGGCTGGTTGACATAATTCAGCGGCATACGCTCCTGCTCTTTCGGCATGCGAATCGCCCCTTCCTGCGTACCGGACACTTCCGGCGACTGGCTAAAATCCACTCCGTTTGCCGCCCAGACCGCGCCGCTGACTACCAGGGCAAGCAGGGCCGTCCATTGACACAGCGCTTTCTTCAGGTCATGGCTTTTCATGATTTCGCTCCCGAACTCCATCGTGTAGTTATTGTAAATACATCCTCAGAACAGACATCCACGCAGCGACCGCAGGTCATGCAATCGCGACTGGTGACCTGCACCGGGCTTTGCTCATCCAGCACCGGGGCACGTAGCACATGCGGTTCCGGGCAAACATGAAAACAGTCCATACAGCGGTTACATTTCTGTCGGTCAGTCGCCGCAACGGTTAATGCGCCTTTGCTACCCAGCACGCCATACAGCGCGCCTAAAGGACAGAGATGTCCGCACCAGCCGTGTTCAACGACCAGTAAATCAAACAAAAACAGAGCGATAATCAGCAGTGCGCCGCTACCAAAGCCCATCACCAGGCTACGCCCCATCAGGGAGACGGGGTTGATCCATTCCCACAGCAGCGTTCCGGTCAGGGCCGATCCGACCAGGACCACAACCAGCAGCACGTACCGTATATGACGCGGCAGCGTTGCGGACTGATTCAGGTCAAATCTTCTGCGCAGCCAGGCCGCAAAATCGGTCACGGGATTCAGCGGACAGACCCAACTGCAAAACAATCGCTTTCCTGCCAGGGCGTACAGCAGAGCAATAATCACCGCCCCGGTCAGCGCCAGCGCTGCGGGCAGATGACCGCTCGCCAGGCTTTGCAGGGTCATCAGCGGATCGGTCAGCGGGATGGTGTCCAGCAACAGGCTACCGGAGTAGTTGCCATGCAGGATCCACACCCCAAACCACGGTCCGCTAAGAAACATGCCCAGCACCGCAAACTGGCTGAGGCGGCGAAGCGCCAGCCAACGGTGACTGCGCCACCAGCCTTTTTTCGCCAGCGCTTCGCGCCCGGCGTCACGTTTACGATTTGCCATCGTTCCCCTCCAGCCAACCGAAGCGGTAATGGTGGCCTAACTCCCCTTTCGCCAACGACAGCGGCAGCACCTTGATGGCGGGCTGTTCCAGGACGCAGACTTTTTCGCACTTACCGCAGCCGGTACAGGCGTCGCTGTGAACGGTGGGAAGAAATCGCGCATGCTTGCCGGTACGCATATTGCGATCCAGCTCCAGCGTGATGGCCTCGTCGATTTTCGGGCACTCGCGATAACAGACGTCGCAACGCAGTCCCTGAAAGTTCAGGCAGTTTTCCTGATCCAACAGCACCGCCAGCCCCATGCGCGAGTCATCAATGGATTCGATGTCTTTATCCAGCGCTCCACTGGGGCAGACCCTGGCGCACGGAATGTCTTCGCACATTTCGCAGGGAATATCGCGGGCAACAAAATAGGGTGTTCCCGCCGACAAACCCGACGCCAGCGTCGCCAGCTTTAAGGTGTCGTACGGACACGCCTGTACGCACTGCCCGCAGCGCACGCAGGCGCTGGCGAACGCGTTTTCGCTCAGCGCGCCGGGCGGGCGCAGCCGCACGCCTGTGGCTCGCGCGGTCTGCTGTTGCAGCCCCAGCGCCACGCCTACAGCTGCCAGCCCGCCCGCTGTGCGAACCACGTCGCGCAGAAAGCGGCGGCGGCCATTTTGCGGTTTCGCTGACCGGGACATGATGGCTTACACCTTCGCCAGTTTCACGGCGCACTTCTTGAAATCCGTCTCTTTAGAGAGCGGATCCGTCGCGTCCAGCGTCAGGTTGTTCACCAGCTGCGCGGCGTCGAAGAACGGCATGTACACCAGCCCCTGCGGCGGACGGTTACGTCCACGGGTTTCGACAATCGAAACAACCTCGCCACGACGGGAGATCACCTTCACTTTGTCGCCACGACGCAGATCGCGGGCTTTCGCATCCAACGGATGGATAAACAGCACCGCTTCCGGGAACGCGCGGTGCAATTCCGGCACGCGGCGGGTCATACTGCCGGTATGCCAGTGCTCCAGTACGCGGCCGGTTGAGAGCCACAGGTCATACTCTTTGTCAGGCGATTCGGCGGCTGGCTCAAACGGCAGCGCGAAGATCACCGCTTTGCCGTCTGGCTTGCCATAGAATTTGTAGCCCTCGCCCGCCTTCACGTACGGGTCATGGCCTTCGCTGTAGCGCCACTGCGTCTCTTTGCCGTCCACTACCGGCCAGCGCAGCCCCCGCGCCTTGTGATAATCGTCGAACGGGGCCAGATCGTGACCGTGACCGCGTCCAAACCACGCGTATTCTTCGAACAGCCCTTTTTGCAGATAGAAGCCCAGCTCGCGGGACTCATCGTTAAGCTGATCCTCTTTCAGCTCCGCCACCGGGAACTTCGTGACCGCCGGGGTGGCAAACAGCACGTCGTACAGCGTTTTACCGCGCAGTTCCGGTTTCTTCGCCAGCAGTTCTTCCGGCCACACCTCCTCGGTTTTGAAACGGCGCGAGAACTGCACCAGTTGCCACAGGTCGGATTTGGCCTCTCCCGGCGCTTTAATTTGCTGACGCCAGAACTGGGTGCGACGCTCGGCGTTGCCGTAAGCCCCCTCTTTTTCCACCCACATCGCAGTGGGCAGGATCAGGTCGGCGGCCAGCGCACTGACGGTCGGATACGGATCGGAGACAATGATAAAGTTGCGCGGATCGCGCCAGCCAGGCATACGCTCTTCATTGATGTTCGGACCGGCCTGCATATTGTTGGTACACATTGTCCAGTAGACGTTAAGCTTACCGTCTTTCAACGCCCGGTCCTGAGCGACAGCGTGAAGCCCCACCTTCGCCGGAATCGTCCCCGCCGGGATATTCCAGTGCTTCTCACAGATATCGCGGTGTTTTTCGTTGGTCACCACCATGTCCGCCGGCAGACGGTGGGAGAACGTCCCCACTTCACGCGCGGTGCCGCAGGCGGAAGGCTGACCGGTCAGCGAGAACGGTCCGCAACCCGGCTGGGCGATTTTACCGGTCAACAGGTGAATGTTGTACACCAGGTTGTTGGCCCACACGCCGCGGGTATGCTGGTTGAAGCCCATCGTCCAGTAGGAGATCACTTTTTTATTCGGATCGGCGTACAGCTGCGCCAGTTTTTCCAGCTGATCTTTGGGCACGCCGGTCATTTCGGCGGTCTTGTCCAGCGTGTATTCCGCAACAAAGGCTTTGTAATCTTCAAAGCCCATCGGTTCGGAGGCGTCGGAGCCGGGGTTCTTCGCCGCTTTCTCCAGCGGATGGGTCGGACGCAGGCCGTAACCAATATCGGTCACCCCTTTGCGCACGTTGACGTGTTTACTGAAGAAATCCTGGTTAATCGCGTTGTTCTGAATGATGTAGTTCGCGATGTAGTTGAGGATCACCAGGTCAGTCTGCGGAGTGAAGATCATGCCGTTGTCCGCCAGCTCAAAGCTACGATGCTGGAAGGTGGACAGTACGGCGACGGTCACGTTCGGATCGGACAGACGACGGTTGGTGATGCGTGACCAGAGGATCGGGTGCATCTCCGCCATGTTGGCGCCCCACAGCACGAAAGCGTCGGTGTGCTCAATATCGTCATAGCAGCCCATCGGTTCATCCATCCCGAAGGTGCGCATAAAACCAACCACCGCCGACGCCATACAATGGCGGGCGTTTGGATCGATGTTGTTTGAACGAAAACCGGCTTTAAACAGTTTCGCCGCGGCGTAGCCTTCCCAGATGGTCCACTGACCGGAACCAAACATACCGATAGATTCCGGGCCTTTCTCTTTCAGTGAGGTTTTGAATTTCTCTTCCATCACGTCGAAAGCCTGATCCCAGCTGATCGGCGTAAATTCGCCGTCTTTGCTGTATTTTCCGTCTTTCATGCGCAGCAACGGCTGCGTTAAACGATCATCGCCGTACATGATTTTGGGCAGAAAGTAGCCCTTGATGCAGTTCAGACCACGGTTAACCGGCGCGTCCGGGTCGCCCTGACAGGCGACGATACGCCCCTGCTGGGTTCCCACCAGAACGCCACAGCCCGTACCGCAAAAACGGCAGGGCGCTTTATCCCATTTAATGGCTTCCTGCTGACCCACAACTGCGCGGGCGACGCCCGGCACGCTTAGCCCGGCAGCCGCCGCAGCGGCCGCAACGGCGTTAGCTTTCATAAAGCTACGACGACTGAGTTTCATGGTGTTTCCTCACCTTGCTCTTCCTGCTGGTGATAAACCAGCGACACCGCCAGCACGCCCGCAACGTTGCGTACCGACTCAATTGTTTGCATCAGCGTTTCACTGTGTTCTGCTTCGACGACCACAATCAGCTGACCGCTTTCGGTGTCACTGACCGCCACTTCGCAACCCGAAAAGGCGTTCACCCGCGCGCTGATATCCTGTAAATGTTCGCCTTTGGCCTGAACAATCAGGCTGCAGACCTGCCAGTTAGTGTGCATGGTTGTACTCCGCGGTAATGGCTGACACCGGACAACTGGCGGCACACGCGCCGCATCCGTTACAGGCCAGATTGTCGAGCTGCGGTTGATATATGCCGGACAGCGTCGGGCGAAAGGTAATCGCCTGAGGCTCGCAACTATCCTGACAGCGGCGGCATTCTACCGACTGGTACGCCAGACAGCCTTGCCCGAGAGTGAAAATCAGATCCCATGCCCTGGTGTGGCGCGGAAGAAAGAGAGATTCGGGGCAGGCCTGCGCGCACGCATAGCAGAAGCTGCATTCGTTTTGTTTGAAATTAACGCTCGGATAGCCGCCCGCGCCGCGTTGCAGGACGTCGTTTTCACACGCCTGGACACAGGCATCGCAGCGAGTGCAATGAGACAGAAAATGAGATTCTTCCCTGCTCCACGGCGGACGGATCCCGCTATTGGCGCTGCGCCAACTGCCTGTCAGTATGCCTCGACGGGATAGATCAACCATGGCATCGCCCTTCCATAAACGACGCTCCCCCAGGCGGGGTGAACGACAATAAAAACCGCATTACAACTACGTCATTATTATGTTGGCTAAGATATTAAAGGATGTGTCAGAGGTGCATACCCCAATCGGGGTAAAACAGGTGGTCGGATCAAAAGAGTGTTAAAGAAGCTTGTCAGAATGTGCTTCTGCGCACAAATCAAAGGGTTATATAATACTTTATACAGCAACAATTCATGTTAGCGATTTATCTTATATAAATCAAATTAATCAGAACAATTCACCACTTCAAAACCCAACAAAGAGTTTATACACTTTAAAAATACGTAAATCTGAAGTTATTGATTAAAGGAATGTGTTAGCCTGACCTTAAAACCGTTCATAAGACATAAAAGGAACGCCTGTGAACTCAAAAATGAAGACAATGGTCCCTGCCGTTCTGTTCGCTGCCTTCGCCAGTACCGCCACCTGGGCGGCCTCAACGGAGAGCAACCCACAGCCACTGGAAAAAATCGCGCCGTATCCACAGGCGGAAAAAGGCATGAAGCGCCAGGTGATTCAGCTACCCCATCAGGAAGACGAATCTACCCTGAAAGTAGAACTGCTGATTGGCCAGACGCTGGAAGTCGACTGCAATCAGCACCGCCTGGGCGGCGAACTGGACAGCAAGACGCTGGAAGGCTGGGGCTATGACTATTATGTGTTTGATAAACTCACCTCGCCGGTTTCCACTATGATGGCCTGCCCGGACGGTAAGAAAGAGAAAAAATTTGTTACCGCTTATCTGGGCGACGACGGGATGCTGCGCTATAACAGCAAACTGCCGATCGTGGTGTATACCCCGGCGAACGTCGACGTGAAGTACCGTATCTGGAAAGCGGAAGAGAAAATTCAGGATGCGGTAGCGCGTTAAGGCACGGTTTATCGGCTGGCGGCACCGCCTCATCCGGCCTACGGATTTTCGTTGCAGGCCGGATGAGGCGGTGCCGCCAACCGCGACTCGGGATTAAAGCGCGATATCCGCCACTTCTTTACGCGCGGGCTGCGGTTGCGCCTGCGGTTTTAGCTGGGGTTTCGGCGCGACGTCCGCGGCCTGCGGCGTATCGTATTTCAGACCAAGCACTTCGCTGGTGTACTGCAACTCCTGCTCCGTTGCCGCCACATTTCCGTTCAGTTTCGTGCCATAAGACGGAATAATCGTCTTCAGCTTCGCCTGCCATTCCGGAGTCGCCACCTTGTCTTTAAATACCGTTTCCATCAGGTGCAGCATGATCGGTGCTGCGGTGGAGGCGCCCGGCGATGCGCCTAACAGCGCCGCAACGGTTCCTTCTTTATCGCTCACCACTTCGGTGCCCAGACGCAGCACGCCACCTTTGTCTTCATCACGCTTGATGATCTGCACGCGCTGGCCCGCCTGCCACAGACGCCAGTCTTCTTTTTTAGCCTGCGGATAATACGCTTTTAGTGCCTCAAATCGATCGTCGTCGCTCAGCATCACCTGGCTAATCAGGTATTTCACCAGATCGAAGTTATCCATTCCAACGTTCACCATCGGCATAAAGTTCGAGGTGGTGGTGGAGCTTAGCAGATCCCACAGCGAGCCGTTTTTCAGGAATTTTGTCGAGAAAGTGGCGAACGGCCCGAACAGCACAACGCGCTTACCGTCCAGCACGCGGGTATCGATATGCGGGACGGACATCGGCGGTGCGCCAACGGAAGCCTGACCGTATACTTTCGCCAGGTGGCGATTCACCACGTCCGGATTCTCCGCAACCAGGAACTGGCCGCCCACCGGGAAACCAGCATAGTCTTTAGCTTCAGGAATACCGGTTTCCTGCAGCAGCTTCAGCGCCGCACCGCCTGCGCCAATAAAGACAAACTTCGCTTTAATCTGATGTTCCGCTTCACCCTTTTTCAGATCCGCGACGGTAACCGTCCAGGTGTTGTCGCTGTTGCGTTTAAAGCCGCGCACTTCTGTATTCAGCTCCAGCGCAAAGTTAGGCTTTTTCTGCAGCGAGGCCACCAGCTGTCGCGTGATTTCACCATAGTTGACGTCCGTACCAATTTCGGTACGCGTGGCGGCCACTTTCTGGTTCGGGTCGCGCCCTTCCATCACCAGCGGCGCCCACTCTTTAATCTGCGCATGATCTTCGGAATAGCGCATTCCACGGAACAGCGTGCTCTGCTGTAGCGCGGCGTAGCGGGCACGCAGGAAGTTGACGTTCTCATCTCCCCAGACAAAGCTCATGTGCGGGACGGTGGTGATAAAGGAGCGCGGATCGTGCAGAACGTTGTTCTTCACCTGATGCGCCCAGAACTGACGGGAAATCTGGAAGGCCTCATTAATTTCGACTGCCTTTTCGGTACTGATGCTGCCGTCGGCTTTCTTAGGCGTATAGTTCAACTCCATCAGCGCCGAGTGCCCGGTGCCGGCGTTATTCCAGCCGTTCGAGCTTTCCTGCGCCACGCCGTTAAGGCGTTCCACCATGGTCATCGACCAGTCAGGTTCCAGTTCTTGCAGATAGGTTCCTAATGTGGCGCTCATGATGCCGCCGCCAATCAGCAGCACGTCCGTTTCCTGCTCTTCCGTCGCTTTCGCTTTTGCCGCCATAGAGACAGCATTCAGCCCCACGGCCATTGAGAAGAGCATGGCAGTCACTTTTTTCATATTGTAATGCCTTACTTTTAGTATCGTTTTTTTGCTTTTTGCAGGTGAAAATCGAGCGGCATCAACGTTAACATTTCAACAATAAGATTTAAATATTGTTTATAAATTATATTAAGATTTTAAAGATGTTATTAATACGTTGATTTTTTATAAGGATATTCACAAGATTTTCTGGAAACTCGCGCGCCAGGCAGGTACTATGCGACGCTTTGTTTCCATCGCACGGACGCCAGTCGGTCTGCTGTTATCAGGCCATTTCCGACCTGAGAGTATTTATGTCTGTAACCCCTTCTTCTGCCGTCGCGGCAGACAACACCGTCAGCGGTGTCATGCGCTCGCCACGCCTGCTGGCGCGCGAAACGCTGGCGGGCGTGATCACCGCGCTGGCGCTGATCCCCGAAGTGATTTCCTTTTCCGTTATCGCTGGCGTTGATCCGAAAGTCAGCCTGATCGCCTCGGTGGTGCTATGCCTGGCGATGTCGGTACTCGGCGGTCGGCCGGCGATGGTAACCGCCGCCGCGGGCTCCGTGGCGCTGGTAATTGGTCCGATGGTGCATCAGCACGGCGTGGGATACATCCTGCCTGCGGTCATTCTGGCCGGGTTGATTCAAATCCTGTTCGGCGTGACCGGTATGGCGCGTCTGATGCGCTTTATCCCCTCTGCGGTGATGACCGGCTTTGTCAACGCCCTCGGTATTTTAATTTTCTTCGCCCAGGTTCCCCATTTCTGGAGTAAAAGCCCGTTAATCTGGGGATTGTTTGCCCTGACGCTGTTGATCGTGCTGTGGGCGCCGCGGTTTATCAAAAGCGTTCCCGCGCCGCTGATCGCCATTGTGTTATTGACGGTGTTTACGGTGACCACCGGTCAGATCCTGCCGACGGTGGGCGATGAAGGCTCAATGAGCGGCGGACTCCCCGGACTGACGCAACTGCGGGTGCCGCTGAATCTGGATACGCTGACCATTATCTGGCCGTGCGCGCTGAGCATCGCGTTTGTCGGTCTGATGGAGTCGCTGCTGACCGCGAAGCTGGTCGACGACCTGACGGTCACGCCGTCAAACAAAAATCGCGAAAGCGCCGGTCTGGGCATCGCCAATATCTGCGCCGGTTTTTACGGCGGGATCGCAGGCTGCGCGATGATCGGCCAGACCATTGTCAACGTTGAGATGGGGAAAGGACGCAGCCGCGTATCGACTTTCGCCGCGGGTGTGGTGTTGCTTCTGCTGGTTACGGCTCTGAGCGAGGTGATGGCAAAAATCCCCATGTCGGTGCTGGCGGGGATCATGGTGATTGTGGCGGTAAAAACCTTTAGCTGGCACAGCATTCAGCCCAGCACGCTGTCAACTCTGCCCGTCACAGAAACGCTGGTGATGCTGGTCACCGTGGGCGCAACGGTTTCTACCGACAACCTGGCGATTGGCGTGGTTGCCGGTGTGCTGGCGATGGGCCTGTTTCCGCGCGTTATCAGAAGTAAAAAACGCGCTACAGAAGAAACAGCGTCGCCAGCCCAAGAAAAATAAAGAAGCCGCCGGTATCGGTAATCGCGGTAATCATGACGCTCGAGCCGACCGCCGGGTCGCGCCCGAGCCTGACCATCGTCATAGGGATGATGACCCCCATCAGCGCCGCCACCAGCAGGTTGAGCACCATCGCCAGGGTCATCACGCCGCCGAGCGCCATGTCGTCATACAACCACCAGGTGATGCCGCCCATAATCCCGCCCCAGACGAGACCATTCACCAGCGCGACGCCCATTTCACGCAGGATCAAAAAGCTCAGGTTACCGGGCTGAATGTTCTGCAACGCCAGCGCGCGGACGATCATGGTGATGGTCTGATTGCCGGTATTACCGCCTATCCCGGCAACGATAGGCATCAGCGAGGCCAGCGCCACCAGCTGCGAGATGGTATGTTCAAACCCATCGATGACCCGCGAGGCGATGAACGCCGTACAGAGGTTGACAGCCAACCACGCCCAGCGCGTTTTTACCGCTTTCGGCACTGGGGCAAAGACATCTTCCTCGGCGCTCAGCCCCCCCATCCGCCGGAGATCGCTGTCGGTTTCTTCGTACACCACGTCGACGATCTCATCAATGGTTAAGCGCCCCATCAGCTTGCCGGCGGGATCCACCACCGCCGCGCTGACCAGGTTGTCACGTTCAAACGTGCGCGCCGCGTTTTCCGCGATATCTTCCGGCTCAAAGGTCAGGGGATCGTTATCCATGACCTCGCTGACCTGGCGCTGTACGTCGTTGAGTAAAATGCAGGTCAGGGACAACTCCCCAACCAGCGTTTTATCGCGACGGGTGACGAACAGTTTGTCGGTGTTCTCAGGCATCTTGCCCAGCCGACGCAAATAACGCTGCACCGCCTGCAGAGTCACGTCGGGACGCACGGTAATGACCTCGAACTCCATGATCGCGCCGACGCGGTTCTTTTCGTAATGCATCACCTGGCGCACGCGGGCGCGCTCGTCCGCCGGTAATGACGCCAGCAGTCGTCCGGTCAGGTTTCTCGGCAGGTGTTGCACCAGATAGATCTGTTCGTCAATGTCCAGATATTGCAGGGCATCGAGCAGTTCCCTGTCGGTCATTTCGTCGATCAGGTCATCCCAGACGCTTTCCGACGCTTCGAGCAGCACGTAACCGCGCTTTGCCTTATCAACCAGGTGCCACAGCGCGTGGCGTTCCTCTGATGGCAGCGCTTCAAGGGTATCCGCCAAATCCGGCGGCGGCAGATGGGCGACCAGAGCGCCTACCTCAGCAATATCGTCGGCAAGCGTACCGACATCATATTGCTCAGCCAGGGTGAGTTTGCCCAGTAAGGTGGAAACGACCGCTTTGTCGGTCGTGAGAAGCCAGATCAGGCGCGCACGTTCTTCATCGCGCAGCCTTGCGCTGTTTTTGGTTTTTACAGACATTAATCATAAATCCATGATATGAGTTGCCATTAAGCATGGTGCGAGATGATGTAAATAACAATAAACGGCATTAGCGGACGGATAAAAAAACGGCAGGCGACAATCCGCTCACCCGACGTGCGCAGGGCCATCGGGCGAACGGTTGTCAGCTTCAGGCGGTACGCGCCACCGCATCACGCGACGCAGCGTCGCGCTCATCGCCCACCAGCTCGCTCAGTTGACCGTTACGCATTTCCAGCAGGCGGTCGGCGTGTACAAAGTAGTGATCGTCGTGGCTAATGGCGAAAATGGTTTTCCCCATCTCCTGCATCAGCGGCAGCAGCACCTGATAAAATTCGCGGCGAAAGTGCGGGTCCTGGTCAGCCGCCCATTCATCAAGCAGAATGATGTCCCGCTCTTCCGCCAGCGCCAGCAGCAGCGCCACGCGCTTTTTTTGCCCTTTTGACAGTTTAAGATTCAGGATCCGCCCGTCGCGCAGTTCCAGCTTGTGCGCCATTTTCAGGTGCGCGAGCCACTTCTCAACCAGCGCCGGATCTGCCGGTTTGCCTTCCGGACCAAGCAGTTGATCAAACAACCAGACGTCGGTAAATACCGCCGAAAACAGCTTACGGTAATCTTCCGGTTTCTCTGCGGATAGTGGCTTGCCGTCGAGCAGAATTTCGCCGGACTGCGGCTGGTACAGCCCCGTCAGCAACATCGCCAGCGTCGACTTGCCGCTGCCGTTACCGCCGATCAAAAACAGCAGTTCGCCGCGATGAAGGGTAAGGTTCACTGGCCCCACGGCAAAGGCGTTGTCCTGATAGTGAAAGGTGACGTCGCGCAGTTCGAGGGTTTTCCAGTCCGCGAACGCCTGCGGGCGGGGAAATTCCGCTCTGAACGGCGCCAGCGCGAATGTGTTCAGCTTGTTAAAGGCCACCTGAGCCGTCAGCAGCGTCGGCAATGCCCCTACCGCCGACAGCAGCGGCGTACGCAGGAACAGCAGCGTCAGCGAATACGTGGCCGCGACGTTGGTATCCGCCCAGCCAAGACTATTCGCCATCCAGAACACCAGGCCAATGGCGCCGAGCATCATAATATTCGACCAGTTCACTGCACTCAGATGGAACGTATCGGCGCGAATAATATGGTGGCGATACTCCCGCGCGTCCGGCACGTACAGATGATTAAAGATCTGTTCGGCCCGCTCGCGGTTGAGGGTCAGCTCCTTGCGCCCTTCCAGCACCGTCTGATAATCGTTGTACAGCTTATCTTCCGTCTCACGCAGCGTCGCCATATGTCGGTAGACCCGCGCAACAAGCACGAACCCGCCCCAGATGGTGATCGCCATCCAGATTGCGGTCACCAGCAACATTTTGGTCGACAGCGTCGCCAGATATGCCGCGGACCCCACGGTGAGGATAATCCCCTGTACCAGCTCCGGCAGACGCACAAAAGCGATAGTAATGTTACGGATATCGCTGGTCAGTCCGGCCAGCAACGACGCGCTACCGAGCTGTTCGATGCGCTCGACGTGGGTATCCAGAATACGCTTGATGAACTCACTGCGCAGACGATAGACAAAGTGATGGCCGAGGGTGGTTAACGCCAGCTGCGAACCCAGCGTTACCGCCATCAGCAACAGTAATAAACCGAGGAATTCCGGTAACACCAGGAGCGACGTATCCGCCGTTTCGATCAGCCGCTGATTAATAAAGGCAATCAGCCCGATACCTAACGCGGCGCTGGCGAGGCTGAGCGCCATCACGCCGATAAATGGCCAGCGATACTGCCGCCAGACAAGAAGAAGGAGTTCCATTGAGACTACCCGGACAAGGAATAACTGCCCGCAGTTTAAACATCTCAACGCGATCGGCAATAATAATTCTTATTTTTATTCTTTTTTACCCGCCTGACGAAAGGTGAGATTGTAGCGGCAGTTTCCGGTTAACGGGTGAAGTCCGTCCTTCAGCGGTTGAATGCCATGATAAAACAGCCGCGATTCGCCCCCCCATACCACCACATCACCATGTTCCAGCATGAGGCGTTTCAGCGGATCGCTGCGCTTCAGGCCGCCGAACTGAAAAATGGCAGGCAGGCCCAGCGACACCGAGACAATCGGCGCGCGCAAATCCGGCTCGTCTTTATCCTGATGCAGCGACAGCTTCGCGCCAGGCGCGTAGCGGTTGATCAGGCAGGCGTCCGGCTGGAAATCCGTATAGCCCGCCGCCGTCGCCGCCCGCCGGCAAAGTTCGACAAACGATGCCGGAAAGGGCGGCCAGGCGTGACCAGTGAGTGGATCAACAGGGGAATAGACATAGCCGCGTCGATCGGTGGTCCAGCCCAGTTGTCCGCAGTTGGTCATCGCCACCGACATGGTGTAACCGCCGGGCGTGACCATCTGGCGAAACGGCGAACGGCTGGCCACCGCGTCGATATCCAGCATTAACCTCTGCGCCGCGCTGAAGGCAAAACGGCGCAGGATTGTCGCGCCGGGCGCCAGCGGCTCCTGCCAGGGTTGTGAATCGGCAAACAGATCGAGCATTATGACTCCTTATCTGATGACTCCCGCCGCAGCAGTTGCGCTTTGCGCGTTACCCCCCAGCGATAGCCCGAAAGCGCGCCATCGCCCCGCACCACCCGATGGCAAGGAATGACGATCGCCAGTTTGTTCGCCCCGCAGGCGCTGGCAACGGCGCGTACCGCTTTCGGTTTGCCGAGCGCGGCGGCCAGTTGCTGATAACTGACCGTTTCACCACAAGGAATGGCGCGCAGCGCCTGCCAGACCTGCTGCTGAAAAGCCGTGCCCTGAATATCCAGCGGCAGCGATAGCGGCACATCGCGCCCGTCAATACTGGCGATCACCTGACGCACACGCTGGTGAAACGCCTCATCAGCCGGTTCGCCGCGCGCCGACGGGAACAGCGCGCGCAGTTCGGCGATCAAACCTGCGTCGTCATCACCCAGCAAGATTGCGCAGATCCCGCGTTCGCTTTCCGCCACCAGGCAGCGCCCCAGCGCGCAGTCTGCAAGCGTATAGCGAACCGTCAGCCGTTCACCGCCGCGGCGAAACTGCGTTGCCGTCATCCCCAGCGCCGTATCGGCGTGACGGTAATAGCTGCTACTGTCAGGGAAACCGGCGTCGAGAATCGCCTGCGTGACGCTCTCCCCTTTGCCCAGCGCGTCGCGTAACCGACGCGCGCGCCAGGCCTGCTGCCAGGCTTTCGGCGTCATGCCGGTGGCGGCCTTGAACAGGCGGTGAAAATGGTACGGGCTCATTGCCACTTGCTGTGCCAGCGCCGCCAGCGTGATGGGGTTATCCTGCTCCAGCAACTGGCAGGCGCGGGTGATGTTATCCAGTCGGTGCTGCCGGGGATGGGCTTTATCCGGCTGACAGCGCTTACAGGGACGAAACCCTGCGGATAACGCGGCCTGCGCATCGGGAAAAAAGCGCACGTTTTTACGCAACGCGTGCTTAGCGCTGCAGGATGGCCGACAAAAAATGCCGGTGGTCTGTACCGCAAAGACAAACTGGCCGTCAGCGGCAGCGCTGCGTGCGAGCACAGCCTGCCAGCATTCATCAGGATTGTTCGACAGATTCGGTTTCATACGGGACTCCTTAAATAAGAGCCTAACCTAAGAGGCGTCATTGTGGCAGAGTTTCAACACGGACAGCGCGGAAGAACCGGAGCGTACACGGCGTACGGGAGGATCCTGAGCACTGCCGGAGGCAAAATGGCAAATGACATCGTCTATTGGGCCAGGCTCCTGGCATAGTGCCTGCTTAACGACAGTATGTTCGAAACCCCTTTCGCAAAAACCCGCAATCTTGCTGTTTAATTTTGTTCACCGATCAGAAAGGCGGAAAACTGTGGCGACATCCAGGTTTTAAAGTCCTCGCCCTCTTTGGTGATCATGTACACCGCCAGCCCTTCGCGGCGCACGACTTCTTTCGCTTTCTCGGCGCCGAGCACCATCAACCCGGTGTCCCAGCCGTCCGCTTCCAGCGCCGTCGGGGCGATAACCGTGACCGAAACCAGATTATGTTCAATAGGGCGGCCGGTCTGCGGATCGATAACATGCGAAAGCCGCTTACCGTCCACTTCATAATAGTTGCGATAACTGCCGGAGGTGCTGATGCCATGACCATTAATGTCCACCACCGCCTGAACGGCGTTTTCGCGATCGGTCGGTTTCTGGATCGCCACCCGCCACGGACGCCCTTCGGCGTTCATACCGCGACTGTTTAACGCTCCGCCAACGGAAACCAGATAACGCGCGATGCCTTCCTGCTCCATGAGCCGCGCCAGATGATCCGCCGCATAGCCCTCCCCCACCGTAGACAAATCAACATACAGATCCGGCAGATCTTTTTGCAGGTACTGCTGATGCGCCTGATTAATCACCGTCAGATGCTGGAGTCCGGTTTTCGCCTTCGCCGCATCGATCTGCGCCTGAGTGGGTACCTGCACCGGCTGTTTGTCCGGACCAAATCCCCAGAGATTCACCAGCGGACCGACGGTAATGTCCATCGCCCCCAGGGTTTTGTCGCCAATACGCAGCGAAGTGGTGATGATGTCCGCCATCGCCTCGCTAACTGGCCAGGGCGTGAGGCTTTTGGTGTGGTTAAAGCGCATCAACGCGGAATCATTTTTATACGTCGAGAGAAGCCGATCGTCAGCATCCAGTTGCGCCTGGATCCGGTTACGCAGTTTCTCTGCGCGCGCGGCGTCTATATCAACCACGCTCACGCGCCAGAACGTGCCCATGGTTTTACCTTCAAGCATCACCGGCGCCGATGCGGGAACCTGCGTCGTGTCAGGCGCGCTATCGCACCCGGTAAAAAAAAGCGTGGCGGCAAGGAGGGCCATCCGCGCAAAAGAAATTTCCATTGGTGATTGTCCTTCTGCGAAATTGCGCAAGGTTACACTAAAAACGCCCGACTGTACGCCGCGAAAAGTCCATAAAAAAAGGCCCCGCAGGGCCTTTTGTCGTCATGAAATGACCTTAGAACTGGTAAACCAGACCCAGTGCGACGATATCGTCAGTACCGATACCAGCAGCGCGGGTGAAGTCATTGTCGTCCAGCAGGTTGATTTTGTAATCAACATAGGTAGACATGTTTTTATTGAAGTAGTAAGTCGCGCCCACATCAACGTATTTCAGCAGATCTTCGTCGTCGTAGTTACGGCCGTTAACAGTTCCCAGGTTTTTGCCTTTGGACTGCAGGTAAGCCACGGACGGACGCAGGCCGAAGTCAAACTGATACTGCGCAACCACTTCAAAGTTCTGCGCTTTGTTTGCCCAGCCAATGTCGCCCGCACGCGTTGCGTTGTAAGTCTGGGTGTACTGTGCCGCCAGGTAGATGTTGTTGGCGTCGTATTTCAGGCCGCCAGTGTAGGTTTCAGCGCGATCGCCGTTACCAATGTAAATGCCGTTGTTCTGCTCATCCGTACGTTTGGAGCTGGTAACTGCCGCACCCAGACCGAAGCCTTCGCCCAGATCGTAAGTGACAGAACCGCCAACGCCGTCGCCGTTCTGGCGCAGGGCTTCACGACCATTGTTAGTAATGCCGGTCATACCTTCGCCGGACGGGCTGCCGTTTTTACCCTGGTACTGAACCGCAACGTTCAGGCCATCAACCAGACCGAAAAAGTCAGTGTTACGGTAGGTCGCGAAGCCGTTACCACGTTGCTGCATGAAGTTGTCAGAACCGTAGGTGTCACCGCCGAATTCCGGCAGTACGTCAGTCCAGGAGGTGACGTCATACGCCACGCCGTAGTTACGACCGTAGTCGAAAGAACCCGCATCGCCAAATTTAACCCCAGCAAACGCCACACGAGTCCAGGAGTTGTTTTCGCTTTCAGGCGCGTTACCCTGGATCTGATACTCCCACTGGCCGTAGCCGGTGATCTGATCGTTTACCTGCGTTTCGCCTTTGAAGCCGATACGCATGTAGGTCTGGTCGCCGTCAGCGCTGTTGTCATCGGAGAAATAGTGCAGACCGTCTACTTTACCAAACAGGTCTAATTTGTTGCCGTCTTTATTATAAATTTCAGCCGCATTTGCTGCGCCTGCTACCAGCAGAGCCGGTACCAGGAGGGACAGTACTTTAACTTTCATGTTATTAACCCTCTGTTATATGCCTTTATTTGCTTTTTTATGCCACTGCATACTGATTAACCCTCATTAACCAGTCGGCAAGTTCATTCTCCGCAAAAATGCAGAATAATCCAACACGAATATGATACTAAAACTTTTAAGATGTTTCAGATATCCACATAGATGTTTCAAAACATTAACAAGAAGGAACTTTTTATATCGCTCTGAAAGTCAAGAAATAAGCACAAATGTACAAGAAATAATAAAAATCCCTTAAATACAATAAAGTACAGACAAATAAAACATAGCACTGAATGACAAAACAAAATCGTCACTCACAACTAAAATAATCTCGCTATCATCATTAACTTTATTTATTACCGTCATTCATTTCTGAATGTCTGTTTACCCCTATTTCAACCGGATGCTTCGCATTCGGTTTTTTTTTACTTTTCTTTACACTCTCTTTCTGTTTATGTGCTACCGCATAAAAACAATCACCACAATCAATCATTCCGCTTCGTTTATTTCCTGAATGATATTCATAAACATTTTCTTGTTAATTAGTGCTATTTATCGCACAGCATCGGGTGATATTTGTACGACGCCTGTCGGGCTGTACACGTTTAACGCAAGCCGTTCGTTTCCCGTATATTCCGTGAATAGCGCTGTTCATCCGACGCGACGAGAGTGTGGAAATCTACAGCGTAGCCTTTATACTGCCCTATCACCTTTTGCGTTGCTTTACAGGTCATAACCACGAATGAGTCAGTCTGAAACCACGGCTACATCCCGCTTCTCCCTCCTGCCAGGAAGCATCACCCGCTTCTTTTTATTACTGATCATCGTACTGTTGGTGACGATGGGGGTAATGGTGCAGAGCGCGGTGAACGCATGGCTGAAAGATAAGAGCTATCAGATTGTCGACATTACCCATGCTATCCATAAAAGGGTGGATACCTGGCGGTACGTGACCTGGCAAATCTATGACAACATTGCCGCCTCCACCAGCCCTTCCACTGGCGAAGGATTGCAGGAAACACGGCTGAAGCAGGATGTTTACTATCTCGAGAAACCGCGCCGTAAAACGGAAGCGCTGATCTTTGGCTCGCACGACAGCGCCACGCTGGAAATGACCCAGCGCATTTCGACCTATCTCGACACCCTCTGGGGGGCGGAAACGGTGCCGTGGTCAATGTACTATCTCAATGGTCAGGATAACAGTCTGATCCTCATCTCCACGCTGCCGCTGAAAGACCTCTCCTCCGGATTTAAAGAATCCACTATTGGCAATATCGTCGACTCCCGTCGGGCGGAGATGCTTCAGCAGGCCAACGCGCTGGACGAGCGGGAGAGCTTCTCCTCGCTGCGGCGTCTGGCATGGCAGAACGGGCACTATTTTACCCTGCGTACCACGTTCAACCAGCCGGGACATCTGGCGACCGTGGTCGCGTTTGACCTGCCGATCAACGATCTCATCCCGCCCGGTATGCCGCTGGACAGTTTCCGCCTTGAGCCGGATACCACGCCCGCGACCACGCGAAATAATGAGAAAGAGTCGCCGGACAGCGTCAGCATCAGTTTTAACAGTTCAAAAATTGAAATTTCATCTGCGCTGAATTCAACGGATATGCGCCTTGTCTGGCAGGTGCCGTTCGGTACATTGCTGCTCGACACCCTGCAAAATATTCTGTTGCCGCTGTTGCTGAATATCGGCCTGCTTGCGCTGGCGCTGTTTGGCTATACCACTTTCCGTCATCAGCCGGGACGTTCAACAGAGGTTGCGCCCAACACGGCGGCGAATAATGAGTTGCGGATCCTGCGCGCCATCAATGAAGAGATCGTTTCCCTGCTGCCGCTGGGATTGCTGGTGCACGACCAGGAGGCCAACCGAACGGTGATCAGCAACAAAATTGCCGACCATCTGCTGCCGCATCTGAACCTGCAGAATATCACCAGCATGGCAGAGCAGCATCAGGGGGTGATCCAGGCGACGATCAATAACGAACTGTACGAAATCCGTCTGTTCCGCAGTCAGGTTGCGCCGCGTACCCAAATCTTCATCATCCGCGATCAGGATCGTGAAGTGCTGGTGAATAAAAAACTGAAACAGGCGCAGCGCTTGTATGAAAAAAATCAGCAGGGGCGCATCGCCTTCATGCAAAATATCAGCGATACGCTGAAAGAGCCGGTCAAAACCCTGGCCGACGAGATTGCTCAGGTCGCAGCGCCCGACTCGCAGAAGCTGGCCACTCAGGCTGACGTGCTGGTTCGCATGATTGATGAAATCCAGTTGGCGAACATGCTGGAAAACGATGCCTGGAAAAGTGAACCGACCCGATTCTCGGTGCAGACGCTGATTGATGAAGTGGTGCCGGAAGTCCTGCCGGCAATGAAGCGGAAAGGGCTGCAACTGCTGATCAACAACCGTCTGAACGCTAACGACGAGCGCCATGGCGACCGTAACGCGTTGCGCCGTATATTAATGCTGTTGATGCAGTATGCTGTCACCACCACCCAGATCGGCAAAATCACGCTTGAAGTTGATCAGGATGAATCCGTGGCGGAGCGCTTAACCTTCCGCATCCTGGACACCGGTGAAGGCGTGACGCTGAGCGAAATCGATAATCTGCATTTCCCGTTTATCAGCGAAACGCAGAAAGACCGGTATGGTAAAGCGAATCCCCTCACCTTCTGGTTGTGCGATCAACTGGCGCGCAAGCTGGGCGGACATTTGAATATCAAAGCGCGAGATACGCTGGGTACACGCTATACGGTCCATGTTAAAATGACGCCGTTGGATCAGCATGTAGAAGACGAGGAGCGTCTGCTGGATGATGTCAGCGTAATGATTGACGTGACCTCTAACGAGATTCGCACCATCGTGCTTCGCCAGTTAGAAAACTGGGGAGCCACCTGCATCACGCCGGACGAAAGACTCATAAGTCAAGAATATGATCTCTTTTTAACGGATAATCCGTCTAATCTTACTGCTTCCGGCTTGCTTTTAAGCGATGATGAGTCAGGCGTGCGGAAAATAGGCCCCGGCCAGCTTCGCGTCAACTTTAATATGAGTAATGCTATGCAGGAAGCTGTACTACAACTAATAGAAGAACAGCTGGCGCAGGAAGATATTCCGGAATCCCCCCTGGGCGGCGATGAAAATGCCGAACTTCATGCCAGCGGTTATTACGCGCTATTTGTAGACACAGTACCGGATGATGTTAAGAGGTTGTATACTGAGGCGGCAACCAGCGATTTTGCTGCGCTAGCCCAAACGGCTCACCGCCTGAAAGGCGTGTTTGCCATGCTAAATCTGGTACCCGGCAAGCAGTTATGTGAAACGCTGGAACATCTTATTCGCGAGAAAGATGCTCCAGGAATAGAAAAATACATCAGCGACATTGACGCCTACGTCAAGAGCTTGCTGTAGCAAGGTAGCCTTATACATGAACAATATGAACGTAATTATTGCCGATGACCATCCGATTGTACTGTTCGGTATTCGCAAGTCACTTGAACAAATCGAGTGGGTGAATGTTGTCGGCGAATTTGAAGACTCCACAGCACTGATTAACAATCTGCCAAAACTGGATGCACACGTATTGATTACCGATCTCTCTATGCCGGGCGACAAGTACGGTGATGGGATCACGTTAATCAAATACATCAAGCGTCATTTCCCGAGCCTGTCGATTATTGTTCTTACCATGAACAACAACCCGGCGATTCTGAGCGCGGTACTGGATCTGGATATCGAAGGGATCGTCCTGAAACAGGGCGCGCCGACCGACCTGCCGAAAGCGCTCGCGGCGCTGCAGAAAGGGAAAAAATTTACGCCGGAAAGCGTTTCCCGTTTGCTGGAGAAAATCAGCGCGGGCGGTTATGGAGACAAGCGCCTCTCACCAAAAGAGAGTGAAGTGCTGCGTCTGTTTGCCGAAGGTTTCCTGGTGACCGAAATCGCCAAGAAGCTGAACCGCAGCATTAAAACCATCAGCAGCCAGAAGAAATCAGCGATGATGAAACTGGGCGTCGAGAACGATATCGCACTGCTGAACTACCTGTCTTCTGTGACCCTGAGTCCGGCTGACAAAGAGTAATTCCTTTCCTGTGCAAAATGCCGGATAGCGCTACGCTTATCCGGCATTTTTTATGTCCGCGTTTTGCGCACCCGTTCGGCATAGACCGCAAGGGTTTGTTTCAGCACGTCCAGCGTCACCGGCTTAGACAAACAGCTGTCCATGCCCGATTCCAGGCAGCGCTGCTTCTCTTCCGCCAGCGCGTTCGCCGTCACCCCGACCACCGGCAGCGTCAGGCCAAGCTGACGAATACGTTGGGTCAGACGGTAACCGTCCATATTCGGCATGTTGACGTCGCTCAGCACAATATCAATGTGGTTTTTGCTCAACACATTCAGCGCATCCACACCGTCATTGGCCGTTTTGCACTGATAGCCCAGCGATCCCAACTGATCGGCCAGCAGGCGACGGTTGATCGGATGATCGTCCACCACCAGGATCATCATATCGTCATTGGCGATCGCCACCTTTTCTGGCGCTGGTAACGAGGCTGTCAGTTCTTCATTGTCCAGCTCGACGCTGTAGATACGGGCCAGCAGCGCGGGCAGTTCATGCGGGGAGGCCACGCTGTGCACCCATTCCCCCGGCGCTCTTTCGAGCGGAATACCAATGTGACGACGGCAGAACATCACCGCCGCTCTTCCCTGCCACGGCTGCTCCAGCGCATCGTCGGTGATCAGCAGGTCGTCGACGGCGGGCGTCTGACCTTCATAACGGATCACGTCCATCCCGCCGCGCGTCAGGCTGTTCTCAACAAAGTGGCACAGCGAGGCGTTCCGCACCGCCAGCCAGCAGCGCGTGTTGACCAGCCCGTCGAGGCTCTTCTTCGCCGGATACTGCGCGCCGTAGAGCGGAATACGCACCGTAAACTGGCTCCCCATCCCCGGCTCTGAATCCACCGAGATATCGCCGTCCATCATGCTGATCAGCTTTTCACAAATCGCCAGCCCCAGCCCGGTTCCCTGGAAATTGCGCTGCACCCCGGTGCCAACCTGGAAGAACGGGTCGAACAGACGCACGACCTCTTTCGCCGGAATACCAACGCCGGTATCGCGCACCCGAATACTCAGATAGTCATGATCACGTTGCACGTGCAGCACAATGCAGCCGATATCGGTGAACTTAATCGCGTTGCTCAGAAGATTGGAGATAACCTGCTGCAACCGCATTGGATCGCCATTCATCGCTACCGGCACGTCCGGCTCGATAAAGCAATAAAGACCGAGTTGCTTGCGCACCACCAGCGGCAAATAGTTGGCGGTGATGTGGCTCATCACCTCACGCGGGGAGAACTCTCGCGGCTCGATTTTCAGTTGCTCGGACTCAATCTTCGAGAAGTCGAGAATATCACTGATAATCTTCAACAACAGGCTGGAAGAGTTATTCATCGCCGTCACCAGGCGATCAACCCCTTTCGGCAACGCCTTGGTTTGCAGGAGATCGAGGTTACCAATGATACCGTACAGCGGGGTGCGCAGTTCATGGCTGACGGTTGCGAGGAACATAGACTTCGACTGGCTTGCCTGCTCCGCCGCCTGCGCCATCTCCTGTAAGGACTCTTCCATTTTGACGCGTGCAGAGACGTCCACCAGCACGCATATCGCCACGTTCTCGTTACGATAGCGGGAATGAACGAAGCTGATTTGCAAATTGGTGTTATTGCTGGTCAACACATCGACAAAATTCACCTGCTGTCCGCAGATGATTTGCGTCAGCCGCTGCCGATCCTCATGGGTGAGCATGTTCAGATAGGTGTGCGCCAGCTCGTTACTGAGAATGTTGACGCCGTCGACGGTACGCAGGATACAGATCCCAACCGGTGCCGAAGCCACAATTTTGCGGTTGAACTGTTCGTGCTCCTCCAGCCGCTGGGCGTCGCTTTCCGCCGGGATAAAAATTCGCCGCTCATACATTCTGGCGAGGGTAAACAGCGCGGCGCCAACCAAAACGTTCAGCAGAATGGCATTCAGAATTAACATCCGAATCCCCTCCAGCACCAGATCGACCGGTACCGAATAGACGATGCTGAGCGAGGAAGGCGGCAGGTTTTTCTTCAGCACCAGCTCACGAAAACCGGGCGTATAGCCAAACCAGGAGCGTTCCTGCATCCAGCGAGGTTCAGCTTTAATGGTGGTTTCCGGCCCCGTCAGTGAGATGAGCGCATGACCATTTTCATCAAGAATGGTCACGCCCATCGGCAGGCTGCCGGGGGTAAAGAAATTTTCCATCCGGATCGCCTGCTCTACGCCCAGCAGGGCCTGCAGCCGGTTAGCCAGATATACGGGCGTCAGCGCGTAAAAGTAGCCGATACCCGGACGCGGCCCCTGCCCCACCCAGTAAAGGTTATTTCCGGAATCATCCTTCGGCGCGCTGCGGTATTTCATGATCCGTTCATGCAGCGTTTTCAGCGCATTGTCGCGCTCAACCGGCATATCGCGCAGGCCAAAATTCGCCATGCACAGATTATCGCTGCCAATCAGAAACACGCGGTTAAGATCGTACGCCGCGGAGAAGTTATCCCGCCAGTAGCGCATAAACCAGGCCAGCGACTCCAGCGATCCGCGCCAGGCGTTGCCCATCGCCGCGCAGTCCGAGTCGGCAAACAAGGGCTCAAAGGTTGGCACGACGGTTTTATCATCGCGGGTGCGTGAAGAAAGTACCCCGTTCTCCGCCGTCAAACGATTCTCGGCAATGTACTTTAGCTCCTTCATCACGTCCGACGTACGCTGAATATAGCGCTGGGCCTGATCGGAACTGAGATTAAACTCCTGACGAATCTCGGACTCCCGCTGATGCAGCGCGTTGACAATGTAGAACACCGAAGCAAAGGCGATTAACAGCCATATCAACAGCGCCAGCGCTCTGAACAGGTAGCGCGAGATTTTCAGGGTTGTACGAAAGGAAGCCAGGTATTTCAAAGGGGCAAAGCTCCGCCTGAGGCGATAAATAGAGTGTGGTTAAGGTAGCGGTAAAAGTGCGATGTCGCAATCCTCACGCCCCTCTTTGCCGGAATATGATACACCGCTGAGAAACCTTTTGCGCAACTGCGGATAATTGGCGTTTACCTGAAAAGGGTAACAGGGATGCCAGAATGCGTTTTTTAAGGGGTTTCTATCCGCGACGCTTGCGCAATCAAATGATTCTGATGGCTATCCTGATGGTCATCGTGCCAACGGTGTCGATTGGTTATATCGTCGAAACCGAAGGACGTTCAGCGGTCTTAGCGGAAAAAGAGAAAAAATTGTCCGCCGTCGTTCATCTGCTCGATCAGGCGCTGGAAGAACGTTTTTTCCACTTCAGCACATTGCCGCGCGATGCACGCATCCAGGCGCTGAATGCGGAACTTGGCCCGATTACCGAGCGAATCACGCAAGCGTTTCCCGGCATCGGCGCGGGCTATTATCACAAAGCACTGGATGCGATCATTACTTATGCCCCTTCCGCGCTGTATCAGAACAATGTTGGCGTGACCATTGCTGCCGATCATCCCGGTCGTGACGTAATGCGTAGCAACACCCCTGTGGTCTTTTCCGGTCGCCAGGTTCGTGGGGATATTCTCAATTCAATGATCCCTATCCGACGAGACGGCGAAGTTCTGGGTTATATCTGGGCCAATGAGCTCACAGAAGATATCCGACGTCAGGCTTGGAAGATGGACATGCGCATTATTGCGGTACTGGTGGCGGGGCTGCTCTGCAGTCTGCTGCTGATAGTCCTCTTCTCCCGACGTCTCGGCGCCAATATCGACATCATTACCGATGGTCTGTCGACGCTGGCGCATAAAACGCCCACCCAACTTCCCAATCTCCCCGGCGAACTGGGGCAAATTAGCCGCAGCGTTAACGCACTGGCGCAAACGTTGCGCGAAACCAAAACGCTCAACGATCTGATTATTGAAAACGCCGCCGACGGAGTCATCGCCATTGATCGTCAAGGGGATGTCACCACAATGAACCCTGCGGCAGAAGCCATTACCGGTTATACACTCAGTGAACTTGTCGGTCAGCCCTATGCGACACTCTTCTCCGACCCGCACTTCGCCAGCCCGGTGCTTGATACTTTGGCGCACGGCACAGAACATCTGGCGCAGGAAGTGAGTTTCCCGGCGCGTGACCGTACCATTGAGCTCAGCGTCACCACCAGTCGCATTCATAATGCCAATGGTGAACTGATTGGCGCGTTAGTGATTTTTTCCGACCTGACCGCCCGCAAAGAGTCCCAGCGCCGCCTTGCACAAACCGAACGGCTGGCCACGCTGGGCGAGTTAATGGCCGGCGTGGCGCATGAGGTCCGTAACCCGCTTACCGCTATTCGTGGTTATGTACAGATTATTCGCCAGCAACTCACCCTCCCCGTACACCAGGAATATTTGTCCGTTGTGCTAAAAGAGATTGATTCTATTAATAAAGTGATTCAGCAACTTCTCGATTTTTCCCGACCGAGACAAAGCCAGTGGCAGCGGGTTCAGCTCAACACGTTGATTGAAGAGACGTTAATTCTGGTCAAAACCTCCGGTGTACAGGCGCGGATTGCCTTTAATTGTGAACTTAACCGGGAACTGCCCGCCATCATTGCTGACCGTGAACTATTGAAACAGGTCATCCTCAATATTCTCATCAATGCCGTGCAGGCGATTAACGCGCGCGGTGAAATCCGGATTCGTACCTGGCAATACGCCCCTTCGCAGCAGGCAGTATCGATTGAAGATAACGGCTGCGGGATTGATATCGCGCTACAGAAAAAAATCTTTGATCCGTTCTTCACCACCAAAGCGTCAGGAACCGGTCTTGGACTTGCGCTTAGCCAGCGCATCATCAATGCCCACCAGGGAGACATTCGCATCAGCAGCATGCCGGGATGCGGCGCGACCTTCACCCTCATTTTACCGATTAATCCGCAGGGAAACTTGTTAGTATGAAAACCCGCTACCGAATCCTTATCGTGGATGATGAAGACAACGTTCGTCGTATGCTCACCACCGCGTTTTCCCTTCAGGGACATGAAACCCACTGCGCCAGTAATGGCGAGGAAGCCTTGCAGCAATTTGCCGACGTGCCGCCGGACGTGGTGTTGATGGATATCCGTATGCCGGAAATGAACGGGCTCGACGCATTAAAGGCGATGCGCGCCCGCCAACCACGTATCCCCGTTATTTTGATGACGGCATATGCCGAAGTCGAAACCGCAGTCGAAGCGCTGCGCAGCGGCGCGTTTGACTATGTCATAAAGCCCTTCGACCTTGATGAACTGCATTTATTAATTCAGCGGGCGCTGCAGCTTCAGGCGATGAGGCAAGAGATTCGTCGTCTGCATCAGGCGCTGAGTACCAGTTGGCAATGGGGACATATTCTGACCAACAGTCCGCGAATGATGGATATCTGCAAAGACACCGCCAAAATTGCCATGTCCCAGGCCAATGTGTTGATTAGCGGAGAAAGCGGTACCGGAAAAGAATTGATAGCCCGCGCCATTCACTATAACTCGCGGCGCGCCAACGGTCCGTTTATCAAAATCAACTGTGCCGCGCTGCCAGAGTCACTGCTGGAAAGCGAGTTATTTGGCCATGAGAAAGGGGCCTTTACCGGCGCCCAGTCCCTGCGTCAGGGACTGTTTGAGCGTGCTCATACGGGAACATTGCTTCTGGATGAAATTGGCGAAATGCCGCTAGTGTTGCAGGCAAAATTGTTGCGGATTCTCCAGGAGAGAGAATTCGAACGGGTGGGCGGACATCAGACCATTCAGGTCGATATCCGTATTATTGCCGCCACCAACCGGGACCTTCCGGCAATGGTGAAGGAAGGCGCCTTCCGCGAAGATCTCTTTTACCGGCTAAACGTCATCCATTTGCAGTTGCCTCCGCTGCGCGAGCGGCGGGAGGACATTGCGCTGCTTGCCAACCATTTTCTGCAAAAATTCAGTACTGAAAATCAGCGCGACATTATTGAGATCGACCCCACGGCCATGTCGATGCTGACCGCCTGGCCGTGGCCTGGCAATATACGTGAACTCTCAAACGTTATTGAACGCGCAGTGGTGATGAATACTGGAGCGGTAATTTTTGCCGACGATCTGCCCGCCCCGCTACGCCAGCCGGTAAGCAGCATAGCGGAGGTCAAAACCGCGCAGCCCGGCGAACGAAATTTAAAAGAAGAGATTAAGCGCGAAGAGAAGCGGATCATTATGGAAGTCCTTGAACAACAAGACGGTAACCGCACCCGTGCAGCCCTGATGTTAGGCATTAGCCGCCGCGCCCTGATGTATAAACTTCAGGAGTACGGTATCGATCCTACGGATCTTTAGTCCCGGAATTTGCTATGCAGAATTTTGCACAGTGCGCAATTTTCTGCATAGCTCCGTGCCTCACAGCATACGGAGATTTTGCTATTTTTCTTTTTTATTCAGTCAGTTAATCTCAAAACCCCTCTCCTCCCAACTCTGGCATCCTGTTTGCAATTCCCGCTTCGTACCCAAAATGGAGTATGCAAAAGGGAAACATAATGAAAACAAAACTGATTACCTTACAGGACGCCGCCGAATTCTTTCGTGACGGCATGACCATCATGGTTGGCGGTTTTATGGGGGTTGGCACGCCCCCTCGCCTTATCGACACCCTACTGGAATCCGGCGTCAGGGATTTGACCCTTATCGCCAACGATACCGCTTTTGTCGATACCGGTATCGGCCCTCTGATTGTCAATGGTCGGGTGAAAAAAGTCATTGCCTCGCACATTGGCACTAACCCGGAAACCGGACGGCGAATGATTGCTAAAGAGATGGATGTTCAGTTGGTCCCGCAAGGCACCCTGATTGAACAAATTCGCTGCGGCGGTGCCGGTCTCGGCGGTTTCCTGACCCCTACCGGCGTCGGTACGGTTGTCGAAGAGGGCAAACAAACCCTCACGCTCGACGGTAAGACCTGGCTGCTTGAGCGCCCACTGCGCGCCGATTTAGCGCTGATACGCGCGCATCGGGCCGATCCCCTTGGCAACCTGACCTATCAACTCAGCGCCCGCAATTTTAACCCGCTGATCGCCCTTGCCGCTGACATCACGTTGGTGGAACCCGACGAACTGGTTGCGACAGGCGATCTGCTGCCGGACCACATCGTTACGCCCGGCGCCGTCATTGACTATATCGTCATGCCACAGGAGAGCAAATAATGGATGCGAAACAACGTATTGCGCGCCGTGTGGCGCACGAACTTCGTGATGGCGACATTGTGAACTTAGGTATAGGCCTGCCAACGATGGTCGCCAATTACTTGCCTGCAGATATTCATATCACCCTGCAATCGGAAAATGGATTTCTCGGACTCGGACCGGTGACAACCGCGCATCCGGACCTGGTGAATGCCGGAGGCCAACCTTGCGGAATTTTACCCGGGGCGGCGATGTTCGACAGCGCAATGTCATTCGCGCTAATTCGCGGCGGGCATGTGGATGCCTGCGTGCTTGGCGGCCTTCAGGTTGACGAGCAGGCCAACCTCGCGAACTGGGTGGTGCCGGGCAAAATGGTGCCCGGCATGGGAGGCGCGATGGACCTGGTCACTGGCGCGCGTAAAGTCATTATTGCGATGGAACACTGCGCGAAAGACGGATCGGCGAAAATTCTCCGCCACTGCACGATGCCGCTTACCGCCCAACATGCGGTACATATGCTGGTCACCGAACTGGCGGTATTCCGTTTTACCGATGGCAAAATGTGGTTGTGTGAAATCGCTGAAGACTGCGACCTGCAAACGCTGAGATCGAAAACCGAAGCGCACTTTGACGTGGCCGCCGACTTGTTGATCCAGCGAGGTGATGCATGATTGGCCGTATCTCGCGTTTTATGACGCGCTTCGTCAGTCGCTGGCTTCCCGATCCGCTGATTTTTGCCATGCTGCTGACACTGTTAACGTTTGGCATCGCGCTGTGGCTTACGCCGCAAACGCCGGTCGCCATGGTGCGCTTTTGGGGTGACGGTTTCTGGAATCTGCTGGCGTTCGGCATGCAGATGGCGCTGATTATCGTCACAGGCCACGCGCTGGCCAGCTCGGGTCCGGTGAAAAAGCTGCTGAGGACCGCCGCGTCCGCGGCTAAAACGCCCGCTCAGGGCGTTATGCTGGTCACCTTTTTTGGCTCTGTCGCCTGCGTGATCAACTGGGGCTTCGGCCTGGTGGTAGGCGCCATGTTTGCCAGGGAAGTGGCCCGTCGCGTACCCGGCTCTGACTATCCGCTGCTGATCGCCTGCGCCTATATTGGGTTTCTGACCTGGGGAGGCGGTTTCTCCGGTTCAATGCCCCTGCTGGCGGCGACACCAGGCAATCCGGTCGAACATATTGCCGGGTTAATCCCGGTCAGCGACACCTTGTTCACCGGCTTCAACATCTTCATTACGCTTGGTCTCATTGTGGTCATGCCTTTTATTACTCGCATGATGACGCCGAAACCCTCTGATGTGATCAGCGTTGACCCAAAACTGCTGATGGAAGAGCCTGATTTCCAGAAGACCCTGCCGGCAGATGCGCCACCGTCAGAAAAGCTGGAAGAGAGCCGGATTCTGGCGCTGATCATCGGTGCGCTGGGTATCGCCTATCTCGGGATCTACTTTGCCGAGAAAGGGTTCAACATCACCATTAACACCGTCAATCTCATGTTTATGATTGCCGGTCTGCTGCTGCATAAAACACCGATGGCCTACATGCGCGCCATTAGCGCCGCAGCGCGCAGCACCGCCGGGATTCTGGTGCAGTTCCCGTTTTATGCGGGGATCCAGTTGATGATGGAACACTCCGGACTCGGTGGATTGATCACTGAGTTTTTCATCAACGTCGCCAACAAAGACACGTTCCCGATCATGACCTTTTTTAGCTCTGCACTGATCAACTTCGCGGTGCCGTCAGGGGGTGGTCACTGGGTGATCCAGGGGCCGTTTGTCATACCCGCCGCACAAGCACTGGGTGCCGACCTCGGTAAATCGGTCATGGCTATCGCCTATGGCGAGCAGTGGATGAACATGGCGCAACCGTTCTGGGCGCTGCCCGCTCTGGCTATCGCCGGGCTTGGGGTCCGCGACATCATGGGTTACTGCATCACCGCCCTGCTGTTCTCCGGAATCATTTTTGTTATTGGTTTGACGTTGTTCTGACGGCAACCCTCACGTTTAAGGAACAGAAGATGAAAAATTGTGTCATCGTCAGCGCAGCACGTACCGCTATCGGCAGCTTCAATGGCGCGCTGGCCAATACCAGCGCAATCGAACTGGGGGCGACAGTCATTAAAGCAGCCCTGGAACGCGCACAGCTTGATACTACTCGCGTGGATGAAGTGATTATGGGGAACGTGTTGCAGGCTGGTCTCGGGCAAAACCCGGCCCGTCAGGCGCTGCTAAAAGCGGGGCTAAATGAAACGGTTTGCGGCTTTACCGTCAACAAGGTTTGCGGCTCAGGCCTTAAGAGCGTCGCGCTTGCTGCTCAGGCGATTCAGGCCGGGCAGGCTCAGGCGATTATCGCAGGGGGAATGGAAAACATGAGCCAGGCGCCGTATCTCCTGGATGCAAAGGCCCGCTGGGGTTATCGCCTCGGCGACGGACAGCTTTCTGACGTGATCCTGCGCGATGGCTTACTTTGCGCCACGCACGGCTATCACATGGGAATTACGGCGGAAAACGTGGCCCGCGAATATGGCATCAGCCGCGAAATGCAGGACGAACTGGCGCTGTTCTCTCAGCAGAAGGCGGTTGCCGCGATTAACGCCGGCGCGTTCGAGGCTGAAATCGTCCCTGTTAGCGTCACGTCGCGGAAGAAAACGGCGGTGGTGGAACGCGACGAATTTCCTAAAGCGGACTGTACGGCGGAAGGTCTGGCCGCGCTGCGTCCCGCCTTCGACAAGGCGGGTACGGTAACGGCCGGTAATGCTTCTGGGATCAACGACGGCGCGGCGGCGCTTATCGTCATGGCCGAATCGGCGGCGCTGGCGGCGGGGCTTAAGCCGCTGGCGCGGATCAAAGCCTATGCCAGCGGCGGCGTCGCCCCCGCGTTAATGGGGATGGGCCCCGTTCCCGCCACCCAAAAAGCGTTACAGCAATGTGGACTAGCGCTGTCAGATATTGACTTGATTGAAGCGAATGAAGCCTTTGCCGCGCAATTTTTAGCGGTCGGTAAAACGCTGGGGTTTGATCCGCAAAAAGTCAACGTCAACGGCGGCGCGATTGCGCTGGGCCATCCTATCGGCGCCAGCGGCGCACGTATCCTGGTGACGTTACTGCACGCGCTTTCAGCGAGAGATAAAACGCTGGGACTGGCGACGCTGTGCATTGGCGGCGGGCAGGGAATTGCCATGATCGTAGAAAGGATGAACTAAATAAAAAGGGCCGGAGAATATCCGGCCCTTCGCACTCAGCGGTGAGTCAATTACTCGTCTGCGTCATCCGCCGCATCGTCGTCGGTTTCCGCTTCCGGAGCGATGTCATCATCCCCTTCCGCGACGCTGCCGTCGATAGAATCCAGCTCTTCGTCATCCACCGGTTCAGCAACACGCTGCAGGCCCACGACGTTTTCATCTTCCGCAGTACGGATGAGGATCACGCCCTGGGTGTTACGACCCACCACGCTGATTTCCGACACGCGGGTACGCACCAGCGTACCGGCATCGGTAATCATCATGATCTGGTCACAATCGTCTACCTGCACCGCGCCAACAACGGAACCGTTGCGCTCGGTCACTTTGATAGAGATAACACCCTGTGTCGCACGTGACTTGGTCGGATATTCGTCCGCCGCGGTACGCTTACCGTAACCGTTTTGCGTCACGGTCAGGATCGCGCCTTCGCCACGAGGAATAATCAGCGAAACCACCTTGTCTTCGCCCGCCAGCTTGATGCCGCGCACGCCGGTCGCGGTACGGCCCATCGCACGGACGGCGTCCTCTTTAAAGCGCACCACTTTACCGGCGGCAGAGAACAGCATGACTTCATCGGAACCAGAGGTGAGATCGACGCCAATCAGCTCGTCGCCCTCGTTCAGGTTCACCGCAATGATACCGGCGGAACGCGGGCGGCTGAACTCGGTCAGCGCGGTTTTCTTCACCGTACCGCTGGCGGTCGCCATAAAGACGTTCACGCCCTCTTCGTACTCGCGTACCGGCAGGATAGCGGTGATACGTTCATCAGCTTCTAACGGCAGCAGGTTAACGATCGGTCGACCACGCGCGCCGCGACTCGCTTCCGGTAACTGGTAAACTTTCATCCAGTACAGGCGTCCACGGCTGGAGAAGCAGAGGATGGTGTCGTGGGTGTTGGCCACCAGCAGGCGGTCGATAAAGTCTTCTTCTTTAATGCGTGCCGCTGATTTGCCTTTTCCGCCACGGCGCTGGGCTTCGTAGTCGGTCAACGGCTGATACTTCACGTAACCCTGGTGCGACAGAGTCACCACAACGTCTTCCTGGTTGATCAGGTCTTCGATGTTGATGTCCGCGCTGTTGGCGGTGATTTCGGTGCGACGCGCATCGCCGAACTGATCGCGGATCAGCTCCAGCTCCTCGCGGATCACTTCCATCAGACGATCGGCGCTGCCCAGAATATGCAGCAGTTCAGCGATCTGCTCCAGCAGCTCTTTGTACTCATCGAGCAGTTTTTCATGCTCAAGACCGGTCAGCTTCTGTAAGCGCAGATCCAGAATCGCCTGCGCCTGCTGTTCAGTCAGATAGTACTGACCATCACGCACACCGAATTCCGGTTCCAGCCATTCCGGACGCGCAGCGTCATCGCCCGCACGCTCCAGCATCGCCGCCACGTTGCCCAGATCCCACGGACGCGCGATCAGCGCGGCTTTCGCTTCTGCCGGGGTCGGCGCGCGGCGGATCAGTTCAATGATCGGATCGATGTTCGCCAGCGCAATCGCCAACGCTTCAAGGATATGCGCGCGATCGCGGGCTTTACGCAGTTCGAAAATGGTACGGCGAGTCACCACTTCACGGCGATGGCGCACGAACGCGGAAATGATATCTTTCAGGTTCATGATCTTCGGCTGGCCGTGGTGCAACGCCACCATGTTAATACCGAAGGAGACCTGCAGCTGCGTCTGGGAATAGAGGTTGTTCAGAACCACTTCCCCAACCGCATCGCGTTTCACTTCAATCACAATGCGCATACCGTCTTTATCGGACTCGTCACGCAGTGCGCTGATGCCTTCAACGCGCTTATCTTTTACCAGCTCAGCGATTTTCTCGATCAGGCGCGCTTTATTCACCTGGTACGGGATTTCATGAACGATAATGGTTTCGCGACCGGTTTTCGCGTCCGCTTCCACTTCGGCGCGCGCGCGAATGTACACTTTGCCGCGACCGGTACGGTAGGCTTCTTCAATGCCGCGACGACCATTAATGATCGCCGCAGTCGGGAAGTCCGGACCCGGGATGTGTTCCATCAGCCCTTCAATGCTGATGTCTTCATCGTCGATATAGGCCAGGCACCCGTTGATCACTTCCGTCAGGTTGTGCGGCGGGATGTTGGTCGCCATACCTACCGCGATACCGGACGAACCGTTTACCAGCAGGTTCGGGATCTTCGTTGGCATAACGTCAGGGATTTTCTCCGTGCCGTCATAGTTATCAACGAAATCTACCGTCTCTTTTTCCAGATCGGCCATCAGTTCATGGGCAATCTTCGCCAGACGGATTTCCGTATAACGCATCGCCGCAGCAGAGTCGCCGTCGATAGAACCGAAGTTACCCTGGCCATCCACCAGCATATAGCGCAGCGAAAACGGCTGCGCCATACGAACAATGGTGTTATACACCGCGTAATCGCCGTGAGGATGGTATTTACCGATTACGTCACCAACGACACGGGCAGATTTTTTATAGGCTTTATTCCAGTCATTGCCCAATACGTTCATGGCGTAAAGTACGCGACGGTGTACCGGCTTCAGGCCATCTCGGACATCCGGCAGCGCACGGCCAACAATGACCGACATCGCGTAATCCAGATAAGAGCTTTTCAGCTCCTCCTCAATGTTGACCGGTGTAATTTCTCTCGCAAGGTCGCTCATCTAACCGCTATCCCTCTACTGTATCCCGGATTCAAAGGTCGCAAATTATAACACAACCGCGCTGATTGAGGTAAACCTATCCCCTAAATACTTAAGCTGGCCGCGACCTGCTGTATGACCGGGATCTGCGCTTTATTCAGCGTGAATGCCTGATATACTCATTCGTCATGCCAAATAAGGAGTAATAGCCCCGATGAATGCCGAAAAACAGCCGGTAAACCAGAACGTTGACCACGAAGAAATTGCCAAATTTGAAGCAGTCGCGTCGCGCTGGTGGGATCTGGAAGGCGAATTTAAGCCGCTGCACCGCATTAACCCGCTGCGCCTCGGTTACATCGCGGAGCGTTCCGGGGGTCTGTTTGGGAAAAAGGTGCTCGACGTCGGCTGCGGCGGCGGCATTCTGGCTGAAAGTATGGCCCGCGAAGGCGCCAGCGTTACCGGGCTGGATATGGGCTTCGAGCCGCTGCAGGTGGCAAAACTGCATGCGCTGGAAAGCGGTATTCACGTCGATTACGTGCAGGAAACCGTGGAGGAACACGCGGCGAAGCATGCCGGACAGTATGATGTGGTGACCTGCATGGAGATGCTGGAGCATGTCCCGGATCCGCAGTCGGTGGTTCGCGCCTGCGCACAGTTAGTCAAACCCGGCGGCGAAGTCTTTTTCTCGACGATTAACCGTAACGGTAAGTCCTGGCTGATGGCGGTCGTCGGCGCAGAATACATTCTGCGAATGGTGCCCAAGGGTACGCATGATGTGAAAAAATTTATCAAGCCCGCCGAGCTGTTAGGCTGGGTGGACGAGACAGCCCTGAAAGAACGCCATATCACCGGCCTGCACTATAACCCGCTCACCAACAGCTTCAAGCTGGGCCCGGGCGTTGACGTCAACTACATGGTGCACACCACGGCTAAAGCTGAGTAATCCCGTCGCCGGATGAGACGCTACGGCGTCCTGTCCGGCCTGCGGAAAAAATAAAAATCCGAAAAAATTGTGCCAGGTCATAAGAACTTTCTTCACCTTCGTTGAAGAAATCAGCACTCGATCAAATTATCTATTTTTTTTATGAATTATTGACATCCCCGCCAGGCCTTATAAGACGCGCACTTAGCCTTTCTTACCCTTTTGCAACCTCAATTTAACCTTAAAATCAACTCTTGTACTGAAAAGATTCCCTACTAGAATACTCACCATATAGCGTTTACTTTAACACCCACCCCCTACATATAGTATTTATCCACAGAGTTAGTCACAAGGTGGCGCTGTGGATAATGCGGGGGATATTTTTTCTTTCACGGACAGGTAAAAACCACATGAATCAGAGTCTGCTGGTGACAAAGCGTGATGGTAGTACAGAGCGCATCAATCTCGACAAAATCCATCGGGTTCTGGATTGGGCGGCAGAAGGACTGAACAACGTCTCGATTTCTCAGGTCGAACTGCGCTCCCACATCCAGTTTTATGACGGTATCAAGACATCCGATATCCATGAAACGATCATCAAAGCCGCCGCCGATCTGATCTCCCGCGACGCGCCGGACTACCAGTACCTGGCCGCTCGCCTGGCGATTTTCCATCTGCGTAAAAAAGCCTACGGCGAGTTCGAGCCGCCCGCGCTGTACGACCATGTGGTGAAAATGGTTGAGATGGGCAAATACGACAATCATCTGCTGGAAGACTACACGGAAGAAGAGTTCAAGCAGATGGATTCGTTCATCGTGCACGATCGCGATATGACCTTCTCCTATGCTGCCGTGAAACAGCTGGAAGGCAAATACCTGGTGCAGAACCGCGTCACCGGCGAGATCTACGAGAGCGCCCAGTTCCTGTATATTCTGGTGGCCGCCTGCCTGTTCTCGAACTATCCGCGTGAAACCCGTCTCGATTACGTTAAGCGTTTTTACGATGCCGTTTCTACGTTCAAGATTTCCCTGCCGACGCCAATTATGTCCGGCGTGCGCACCCCGACGCGCCAGTTCAGCTCTTGCGTGCTGATCGAGTGCGGCGACAGCCTGGACTCGATTAACGCGACCTCCAGCGCCATCGTGAAATACGTCTCCCAGCGCGCCGGTATCGGCATCAACGCCGGTCGCATCCGCGCGCTGGGCAGCCCGATTCGCGGCGGCGAAGCGTTCCACACCGGCTGCATCCCGTTCTACAAACACTTCCAGACGGCGGTGAAATCCTGCTCGCAGGGCGGCGTGCGCGGCGGCGCAGCAACCTTGTTCTACCCGATGTGGCATCTGGAAGTCGAAAGCCTGCTGGTGCTGAAAAACAACCGCGGCGTGGAAGGCAACCGCGTGCGTCACATGGACTATGGCGTACAGATCAACAAACTGATGTACACCCGCCTGCTGAAAGGGGAAGAGATCACCCTGTTCAGCCCGTCTGACGTCCCGGGCCTGTATGACGCGTTCTTCGCCGATCAGGATGAGTTCGAACGTCTGTATACCAAATACGAAAAAGACGACAGTATCCGTAAACAGCGCGTAAAAGCGGTAGATCTGTTCTCTCTGATGATGCAGGAACGTGCGTCCACGGGCCGTATCTACATTCAGAACGTTGACCATTGCAACACCCATAGCCCGTTCGACCCGCAGGTCGCGCCGGTACGTCAGTCCAACCTGTGCCTGGAAATCGCCCTGCCCACCAAGCCGCTGATGGACGTTAACGACGAAAACGGCGAAATCGCGCTGTGTACGCTGTCTGCGTTTAACCTCGGCGCGATCAGCAGCCTTGACGAACTGGAAGAGCTGGCGGTGCTGGCGGTTCGCGCCCTCGACGCGCTGCTGGATTACCAGGACTACCCTATCCCGGCCGCGAAACGTGGCGCCATGGGTCGCCGTACGTTGGGTATCGGCGTCATTAACTTCGCCTACTATCTGGCGAAACACGGCGTTCGCTACTCCGACGGCAGCGCCAACAACCTGACGCACAAAACGTTTGAAGCGATCCAGTACTATCTGCTGAAAGCCTCTAACGAACTGGCGATCGAGCAAGGCGCCTGCCCGTGGTTTAACGAGACCACCTATGCGCAGGGCATTCTGCCGATCGATACTTACAAGAAAGACCTCGACGCGATTGCCAACGAGCCGCTGCATCACGACTGGGAAGCGTTGCGTGAATCCATCAAGACCCACGGCCTGCGTAACTCCACGCTCTCTGCGCTGATGCCGTCCGAGACCTCTTCGCAGATCTCGAACGCGACCAACGGTATTGAGCCGCCGCGCGGTTACGTCAGCATTAAAGCGTCGAAGGACGGCATTCTGCGTCAGGTGGTACCGGACTATGAGCATCTGGGCAAGGCCTACGAACTGCTGTGGGAAATGCCGGGTAACGATGGGTATCTGCAGTTAGTTGGCATCATGCAGAAATTTATCGATCAGTCGATTTCGGCTAACACCAACTATGACCCGACACGCTTCCCGTCAGGAAAAGTGCCGATGCAGCAGTTGCTGAAAGACCTGCTCACCGCCTATAAATTCGGCGTCAAGACGCTGTATTATCAGAACACCCGCGATGGTGCGGAAGATGCCCAGGACGATCTGGTGCCATCCATTCAGGACGATGGCTGCGAAAGCGGCGCATGTAAGATCTGATGAAAGATGCCGGGTGGCGCTACGCTTACCCGGCCTACGATTGCACGGTTTGTAGGCCGGATACGGTGCTTGCCCCTATCCGGCGCTCATCCCACAAAGGACTCACTTCAATGGCATACACCACTTTTTCACAGACGAAAAATGACCAGTTGCTGGAACCGATGTTTTTCGGCCAGCCGGTGAACGTTGCGCGTTACGATCAGCAAAAATATGACATCTTCGAAAAGCTGATTGAAAAACAGCTCTCCTTCTTCTGGCGTCCGGAAGAAGTGGACGTTTCCCGCGACCGCATCGACTACCAGGCGCTGCCGGAGCATGAAAAACACATTTTTATCAGCAATCTGAAGTATCAGACGCTACTGGACTCCATTCAGGGACGCAGCCCGAACGTGGCGCTGCTGCCGCTGATCTCCATTCCGGAGCTGGAGACCTGGGTCGAAACCTGGGCGTTTTCAGAAACAATTCACTCCCGCTCTTACACCCATATCATTCGTAATATCGTCAACGATCCGGCGGTGGTGTTTGATGATATCGTGACCAACGAGCAAATTCAGAAACGCGCTGAAGGCATCGCCAGCTATTATGACGAACTGATTGAGATGACCAGCTACTGGCATCTGCTGGGCGAAGGCACGCACACGGTAAATGGCAAAACCGTCACCGTGAACCTGCGTGAACTGAAGAAAAAGCTGTACCTGTGCCTGATGAGCGTTAACGCGCTGGAAGCCATTCGCTTCTACGTCAGCTTTGCCTGCTCGTTCGCCTTCGCCGAGCGCGAACTGATGGAAGGCAACGCCAAAATCATTCGCCTGATTGCCCGCGACGAAGCGCTGCACCTGACTGGCACTCAGCACATGCTGAACCTGCTGCGTTCCGGCAGCGACGATCCGGAAATGGCGGAGATTGCCGAAGAGTGCAAGCAAGAGTGCTATGACCTGTTTGTCCAGGCGGCGCAGCAGGAAAAAGAGTGGGCAGATTATCTGTTCCGCGACGGCTCAATGATCGGTCTGAACAAAGACATTCTTTGCCAGTACGTGGAATATATCACCAACATCCGCATGCAGGCGGTTGGCCTTGATCTCCCCTTCCAGACGCGCTCCAACCCGATCCCGTGGATCAACACCTGGCTGGTGTCGGACAACGTGCAGGTCGCGCCGCAGGAAGTGGAAGTCAGTTCTTACCTGGTCGGTCAGATCGACTCTGAAGTCGATACCGACGATCTGAGCAATTTCCAGCTCTGATGGGACGCGTTACGCTGCGCATCACTGGCACACAGCTGCTGTGCCAGGATGAGCACCCTTCCCTGCTCGCCGCGCTTGAATCGCATAACGTGGAAGTGGAATATCAGTGCCGCGAAGGCTACTGCGGCTCGTGTCGCATCCGTCTGGTCGCCGGTCAGGTTGACTGGCTCACCGAACCGCTGGCCTTTGTGCAGCCTGACGAAATTTTACCCTGCTGTTGCAGGGCAAAAGGCGATATTGAGATTGAGATGTAACGCGTATTACAGCGCGGCATAATACGCTTTAACCGCCTCCCAGTCCGCTTGCGGAATCGGATGCAGGTTTTTCTCTAACTGGGAAAAGTCGTGCTGCGCGGCTTTACGCCGACGAAAGCGGCGACGGCTTTTTTCCAGATCGAGAAATCCGGCTTCCACTTCACCTTCCGTTTTTACGTAGATGTGACGTACATAGCAACAACCGTGCTGACGGTTCACGGCATGCATCTTTTTGAAGGCCAGCGCCACGGCTTTGAGCATGTCCTGCCGCAGATCATCAGGATAGGGCGTTAGCGCATGCTGGTGGTACCAGTCGGCAATGCTGACAAAGCCGCTCATGTCCTCAGTAACAAGTAACGCGCGCCACTCGCCGTTAACTTTCATCGCGTCGCCATATACGATTTTCGGTACGATAACGCCAGCTCGCGCCAGTTCTTTGATCACCGCGATTTCACGCACAATCGTCGGGCGCCCCCACGGATAACGCAGCGAGTAAAATAGATGTTGTGTCATCCGCTTCACGTACAGCCGGGTTCCGTCCCGCTCAATACACTGTACTCCGCTCATGCCTTTGCGTCGGGAGTTAGGTTCTTCCACCCAATCCCCTTCCGTGGCCCACCAGTCATAAAAGGTTGACTGCAGAACGTCCTGCGCCATCTTTCACCATCCGTTATAGTCACGTGGAAAACGATTTAGACAGGAAATATAGATCGCTTACATAAGAAATACTTGAGAAGGTGATGTTCGGTTGCGGACTTCACGCTCGGCTGCGCGGCCAGGAGGGTAAAAATAAAAACTGCACCCGGGTGCGCGAAAAACCGCTTTTGGGTGCAGTGGTAAGGTTGATACGGCGCGGTTTACTCTTTACGCAGGAACACTACCGCTTTATCGGGGAAATCAGTAAACAGCCCGTCAACACCCGCCTGGTTGTAAAGAATGTCATAAAGCTGGTCGACATTCGCGGCGTAGTCCGGCAGTTGATCCGCGCGTACCGTATAAGGATGAACCGTCATCTTATTCTGGTGCGCGTCTTTCACCATGTCAGTCAGGATGATGTTGTCTTTTTTCGACGTCTCATCAATCAGCATATGATAGTCAGGGCCAATGCCATCGGCGTATTCGGCAATCTGCTTCATCGCCCCGGGCTTGAACATCCAGTCATAGCTGTAGTTCACCCATTTTCCGTCCGGCTGTTTTTCCTGAGTCTCATTCCAGTCGGTATACGCAATGAGCTGCACCAGGTTGAGATCCATCCCCATCTTTGGCTCCAGCTCGTTTTTGATGCGCTTGAGTTCCGCGACGTCAAAACTTTGCAGATAAACCTTATCCTGCTTGTCGCTGTAGCCGTACTTTTTCAGCACGTCCAGCGTGGTTGCCGCAATGTCCTTTCCTTCCTGATGGTGGAACCACGGCGCTTTAATTTCCGGATAGATGCCGATGTTTTTGCCGGTAGAGTGATTCAGCCCCTGCACAAACTCGATCTCTTCTTCAAAAGTATGCACGCGGAAATCCGATTTTCCCATCGGGAAACGGCCCGGATAGGTTTGCACCTTCTTGCCGTTTTCCAGGTCGAACCCTTCGGTAAACTTCAGGGATTTGATCTCCTCAAGGGTGAAGTCGATAGCGTAATAGCGTCCGTCTTTCCGCGCGCGATCCGGGAAGCGCTCAGCGACATCAGTGACGCGATCAAGATAGTGGTCATGGAGGACGACCAGCCGGTCGTCCTTCGTCATCACCAGATCCTGCTCCAGGTAATCCGCTCCCTGGGCGTAAGCCATCGCCTTCGCAGGCAGCGTATGCTCCGGCAGATAGCCGCTTGCGCCGCGGTGCGCAATCACCACTTTGTCGTTATCGCTGGCAGCCAGCGCGCTGCTTCCCAGCACCATCCCGCTCATCATCAGCGCCAGGCTCAGATTCTTAAACGTCATTTTCATTACATTAGCCTCCGTTGCGTTTCAGCATCATCTCCTGGTGATGGCGTTTCTCGCCGAACATGACGATAACCAGCAGGATCACCGCCAGAATGCTGCCGCCAATCATCACCATGAAGCCGCCGTCCCAGCCGAAGAAGTCAACGGTGTAACCCACTATCGCGCTCGCCGCCACAGAACCGCCGAGATAGCCAAACAGACCGGTAAAGCCTGCCGCAGTCCCTGCCGCTTTTTTCGGCGCCAGTTCCAGCGCATGCAGACCAATCAACATAACCGGACCGTAAATCAGGAAGCCGATGACGATCATGCAAATCATGTCGACAGTCGGGTTGCCCGCCGGGTTCATCCAGTAGACGATGGTCGCAATGGTCACCAGGGTCATAAAGAATACGCCGGTGGCGCCACGGTTGCCGCGGAACACTTTATCCGACATCCACCCGCACAACAGGGTGCCCGGAATGCCTGCATATTCATACAAGAAATAAGCCCAGGACGATTTATCCAGCGCAAAATGCTTCACTTCCTTCAGATAGGTCGGCGACCAGTCGAGGATGCCGTAGCGCAGCAGATAAACAAAGACGTTAGCGATAGCGATGTACCATAGCAGTTTGTTCGGCAACACGTACTGCATGAAAATCTGCTTCGCGGTCAGCTCTTCTTCCGCTTTTTCGTTGTAGTCGTCCGGATAATCGTTTTTGTACTCTTCGATCGGCGGCAGGCCGCAGGACTGCGGCGTGTCGCGCATCATGGCGAAAGCAAAGAGCGCAACGATGATTGCGCCAAACGCAGGCATATACAGCGCGGCTTTCCAGTCGTTAAACCATGCCATACCAAGCAGGAACAGCAGTGGAGGGATCCCGCCGCCGACGTTATGCGCGCAGTTCCATACCGACACGATTCCGCCGCGCTCTTTCTGCGACCACCAGTGCACCATAGTACGACCACACGGCGGCCACCCCATCCCCTGGAACCAGCCACACAGGAATAACAGGACAAACATAATGGCAATGCTCGATGTCGCCCACGGCACAAAGCCCATGAACAGCATAACCGCCGCCGCGAGAATCAGACCGGCGGGAAGGAAAACGCGCGGATTCGAGCGGTCGGACACCGACCCCATGATGAATTTCGAAAATCCGTAAGCGATGGAAATCCCTGACAGCGCAAAACCGAGATCGCCGCGCGAAAACCCTTGCTCCACCAGATACGGCATGGCCAGCGCAAAGTTCTTGCGCACCAGGTAATACGCGGCATAGCCAAAGAATATCCCCAGGAAAATCTGCCAACGGAGCCGACGATAGGTCGGATCAATCTCCGCTTGCGGCAAGCGCGCTTTATGCGCGGCTGGTTTAAAAATACTCAACATAATGTAGCCTCCGTGGCCCGTCTCTTTATAAGTGGTCAACACCGCAGTTCGTACAAACAACCCCGCTGCTTCCAGTGTGGCCGCGATGTTAAGTAAAGATACATGCGGTTAATGTGAATTACAGCACATATTGTTACAGTTTTATGACAAATGTTCAGAAAGGCGCACGAAATCACGTTTCATTTTCGAATCATGAGCGAATATGCGCGAAATCAAACAAACCATGCGTTTTATGTGGCTAAATGATAAAAAACGAACTGTGAGGGAAAACAATGAAAACTCGCGACTCGCAAACTGCTGACGTGATTATCATTGGTGGAGGCGCCACGGGGGCCGGTATTGCTCGTGACTGCGCGCTACGCGGCCTGCGCGTTATGTTAGTTGAACGCCACGACATCGCCACCGGCGCGACCGGGCGCAACCACGGTCTGCTGCACAGCGGCGCGCGCTATGCGGTCACTGACGCAGAGTCCGCCCGCGAGTGCATCAGCGAAAACCAGATTTTAAAACGTATCGCCCGTCACTGCGTTGAACCGACGGACGGTCTGTTTATTACCCTGCCCGAAGACGACCTCGCATTCCAGGCCACGTTTATTCGCGCCTGCGAAGAGGCCGGGATCCGCGCAGAGGTGATCGATCCGCAGCAGGCGCGCATAATTGAACCCTCAGTCAATCCACAGCTGACTGGCGCGGTAAAAGTCCCTGACGGCACGGTCGATCCGTTCCGCCTCACGGCGGCGAATATGCTTGATGCGAAGGAGCATGGCGCAGTTATTCTGACCGCTCATGAAGTGACCGGCCTGATCCGCGAAGGGGCAACGGTCAGCGGCGTGCATGTACGCAATGCGCTGACTGGCGAAACGCAGACGCTGCATGCGCCAGTGGTGGTCAATGCCGCCGGGATCTGGGGGCAACGAATCGCGGAATACGCCGACCTGAGCATCCGCATGTTCCCGGCGAAAGGATCGCTGCTGATTCTGGATCACCGTATTAATCAACATGTGATAAACCGCTGCCGTAAGCCGTCCGATGCCGATATTCTGGTGCCGGGCGACACCATTTCACTCATTGGCACCACCTCAACCCACATTGATTACAACGATATCGACAGCAACCGCGTCACCGCCGAGGAAGTGGATATTCTGCTGCGTGAAGGGGAAAAACTGGCGCCCGTGATGGCGAAGACCCGTATCCTGCGCGCATACTCCGGAGTAAGGCCGCTGGTCGCCAGCGACGACGATCCGAGCGGACGCAACGTCAGCCGCGGTATTGTGCTGTTCGACCATGCGGAACGCGATGGTCTGGACGGATTTATCACCATTACCGGCGGCAAACTGATGACCTACCGCCTGATGGCGGAGTGGGCCACCGATGCGGTCTGTCGCAAACTGGGTAATACTCGCCCCTGCATGACCGCCGACACGCCGCTGCCTGGTTCGCACGAACCGACAGAAACCACCCTTAAGCGCGTGATCTCCCTGCCCGCGCCGCTGCGCGGCTCCGCCGTTTATCGCCACGGCGATCGCACGCCGGCGTGGTTAAGCCAGGGACGTCAGCATCGCAGCGTGGTTTGCGAATGTGAAGCCGTCACCGCTGGCGAAGTCCAGTACGCGGTGGAAAATTTAAACGTGAACAGCCTGCTTGACCTGCGCCGCCGTACCCGCGTAGGCATGGGCACCTGCCAGGGTGAACTGTGCGCCTGCCGTGCCGCCGGATTGTTGCAACGTTTTAATATCACCACCGCCACACAATCCATCAGCCAACTCTCTGATTTCTTAAATGAACGCTGGAAAGGCGTGCAGCCTATCGCCTGGGGCGACGCGCTGCGCGAAAGCGAATTCACCCGCTGGGTATACCAGGGCTTATGTGGTCTGGAAAAGGAGCCGCGCGATGAGATTTGATACAGTCATTATGGGCGGCGGTCTGGCCGGACTCCTCTGCGGTTTGCAGTTGCAAAAACATGGCCAGCGCTGTGCGATCGTCACCCGCGGGCAAAGCGCGCTGCACTTCTCCTCCGGTTCGCTGGATCTGCTCAGCGCATTACCGGATGGACAACCGGTAACGGATATCGCTGCCGGTCTGGACGCACTGCAAAAACAGGCGCCTGCCCACCCTTATTCACAACTGGGAACAGAACATGTGCTACAGCTTGCACAGCAAGCACAGGCAGTGCTGCAGGCATCCGGTGCGCAGATGCAGGGCGACGTAAGGCAATCGCATCAGCGCGTCACCCCGCTGGGCACGCTGCGGACAACCTGGCTTAGCGCGCCGGAAATTCCGGTCTGGCCGCTTACCGCAAAACACTTGTGCGTGGTCGGTATCACCGGTCTGCTCGATTTTCAGGCGCATCTTGCCGCCGCCTCTCTGCAGCAGGCCGGTTTGACGGTCGACACGGCGGAGATCGACCTGCCCGAACTGGACGTGCTACGCGACAACGCCACGGAGTTTCGCGCGGTGAACATTGCGCGTTTTCTTGACAACGAAGACAAATGGCCGCTGCTGTTCGACGCGCTGTTACCCGTGGCGAAAAGCTGCGAGATGGTGATGATGCCCGCCTGCTTTGGCCTCGCGGATGAGCGCCTATGGCGCTGGCTCAACGCGCGCCTGCCGTGTCCGCTGACGCTGCTGCCGACCCTGCCGCCGTCTGTGCTGGGCATTCGTCTGCATAATCAGCTTCAGCGCCAGTTTGTACGTCAGGGCGGGATCTGGATGCCAGGCGATGAAGTGAAGAAAGTGACCTGCAAAAACGGCGCGGTGAGCGAAATCTGGACCCGCAATCATGCTGATATTCCACTCCGTCCGCGCTTCGCGGTACTGGCCAGCGGCAGCTTCTTCAGCAGTGGGCTGGTGGCTGACCGTCAGGGCATTCGCGAACCGATTCTTGGACTGGATGTTCAGCAAACGGCCAACCGCGCCGGGTGGTACCGACAAGATTTCTTTGACGCCCAACCCTGGCAGCAGTTTGGCGTCACCACCGACGCAGCGTTACGTCCATCGCTGGCCGGGCAAACGGTAGAAAACCTGTTTGCCATTGGTTCGGTGCTCGGCGGATTCGACCCGATAACCCAGGGATGCGGCGGCGGCGTCTGCGCCGTCACCGCCTTACACGCCGCCCATGAGATCGCAAAACGTGCAGGAGGTGAGCAATGAGCGATACCCGTTTTGAAAGTTGCATCAAGTGCACAGTGTGCACCACCGCCTGTCCGGTCAGCCGCGTCAATCCCGGTTATCCCGGCCCCAAACAGGCCGGACCCGACGGCGAGCGTCTGCGTCTGAAAGACGGTGCGCTATACGATGAGGCGCTGAAATATTGCATTAACTGCAAGCGCTGCGAAGTGGCGTGTCCGTCTGATGTGAAGATTGGCGATATCATTCAGCGCGCGCGGGCAAAATATGACACTTCGCGCCCGTCGCTACGCAATTTCATCCTCAGCCATACGGATCTGATGGGAAGCGTCTCTACGCCGTTCGCCCCGGTGGTGAATACCGCAACATCGCTAAAACCGGTGCGCCAGTTGCTTGATTACGCGCTAAAAATCGACCATCGTCGCACCCTGCCCAAATACTCGTTTGGCACCTTCCGTCGCTGGTATCGCAGCGTGGCGCAGCAGCAGGCGCAGTATAAGGATCAGGTCGCCTTCTTTCATGGTTGTTTTGTCAATTACAACCATCCGCAACTCGGAAAGGACTTAATTAAGGTGCTGAACGCCATGGGCACCGGCGTCCAGTTGTTGAGCAAAGAGAAGTGTTGCGGGGTACCACTTATCGCCAACGGTTTCACCGACAAAGCGCGTAAGCAGGCGGTGACGAACGTCGAATCGCTGCGCGAAGCGATAGCGGTAAAAGGCATCCCCGTTATCGCCACCTCCTCCACCTGTACCTTCGCCCTGCGCGACGAGTATCCGGAAGTGCTGGATGTCGACAACCGCGGTCTGCGAGAGCACATCGAACTGGCGACCCGCTGGCTGTGGCGCAGACTTGATGAAGGCAAAACGTTGCCGTTGAAAACGCTGCCGCTGAAAGTGGTTTATCACACGCCGTGCCACATGGAAAAAATGGGCTGGACGCTGTATACCCTTGAACTGCTGCGCCGTATACCGGGTCTGGAGCTAACGGTGCTGGACTCTCAGTGCTGCGGAATCGCCGGAACCTATGGCTTTAAGAAAGAGAACTACCCCACCTCGCAGTCCATTGGCGCGCCGCTGTTTAAACAGATTGAAGAGAGCGGCGCAGATATCGTGGTCACCGACTGCGAAACCTGCAAATGGCAAATTGAGATGTCCACCAGCAAGCGTTGCGAACATCCGATAACGCTGTTAGCGCAGGCGCTCGGCTAACGCACTTACCTGACGGCGCAAAACGCAGAGCCTGAACATCACATCCATGCCGGATTGCATCCGGCATTTTTGCGTGATTCTTTCCATAAAACTGTATACGTTGCAACCGCAAGCAACTTTCCCTCGTCCCGCCGCGCAAAGCCTGAATTCAACTAATGCAACCCGCGCCATCAGCCTGTAACGTCACGACAACACAATGTTAAGGTGACGGACTACCATGACGCATTCAACCACATCCACTCCGCACGATGCGGTGTTTAAAAAGCTGATTTCCAGTCCTGAAGTGGCACGGGACTTTCTCACTATCCACCTTCCCGCGCCATTGCGCGAAATGTGCGATTTAACAACGCTCAGGCTGGAAGCCACCACGTTTATCGAACAGGATCTCCGCGCATATTATTCTGACGTCGTGTGGTCGCTGAAAACAAAAGAAGGCGAAGGCTATATCTATTGCGTCATTGAACATCAGAGCACTGCCGTGCCACATATGGCCTTTCGGCTCATGCGCTATGCCACCGCAGCCATGCAACATCATCTGGATGCCGGGCATAAAACGCTGCCGCTGGTGATCCCGATGCTGTTTTACCACGGCGTGCAAAGTCCGTATCCCTGGTCGCTAAACTGGCTGGACGAATTTGATAATCCGCAGCTGGCGCGGCAGCTCTATACGGAGGCCTTTCCGCTGGTGGACATAACGGTGGTGCCTGACGATGAAATCATGCAACACCAGCGCGTTGCTCTGCTTGAGCTTATGCAAAAGCATATCCGGGATCGCGATCTGATGGGTCTGGTTGACCGGCTGGTGACGCTGTTAGTTACCGGTATTGCTAATGACAGCCAGCTGCAAACGCTGTTTAATTATCTGGTGCAGTACGGCGATGCGACGCGCTTTAGCGAGTTTATCCGCGAGGTCGCCGAACGTTCCCCCCATCATAAGGAGAGACTGATGACGATTGCAGAACGACTGCGGCAGGAAGGCCACCGTCATGGATTGCAGGAGGGGCTGCAAAAAGGCCTTCAGCAAGGGCTTGAACAAGGATTACACGAAGGTAAGCAAACAGGCACCAGAGAAGAGGCGCTGCGCATTGCGCGAATGATGATCGAGAAAGGGATCGAACGTGATTTGGTGCTGACCATCACCGGTATCTCTGTTGATGAGGTCATAGCCAGCCACCACTGATGCCATAAGCAGGCCGGATAAGCGAAGCGTCGCCATCCGGCACGTTTACTCAGTAGCTACTTTTTACCGGGGTCGCTGAACCGACAGCTTTAAACATCGCCAGTCGGCGATCCAGCGCCTCGGTATAAAGCATGGTATCGACGCCCACGGCGACGAAGTTAGCCCCCCACTGCAGGCATTTTTTCGCCATGGCCGGGTCAACCGCGAGGAACCCTGCCGCTTTACCGGCGGCGCGTATGCGAGCAATGCTTTCCTGAATGATGCGCTGCACGTCCGGGTGTCCGGCGTTATCCGGATACCCCAGCGACGCAGAGAGATCCGCCGGGCCAATAAACACGCCGTCAATGCCGTCCACGTCGAGAATAGCGTCGAGATTGTCGAGCGCCGTTTTGCTTTCGACCTGTACCAGCAGGCACAGCGATTCGTTGGCCTGCGCCATGTAGTTGTCGATACGTCCCCAGCGTGCCGCCCGCGCGACGCTGGCCCCGACGCCGCGCTCGCCAAGCGGTGGGTAACGGGTGGCGGCAACTACCTGACGCGCCTGTTCGGCGGTATCGACCATCGGGATTAGCAGCGTTTGCGCACCGATATCCAGCACCTGTTTAATCAGCGCTTTGCTTCCCTCAACCGGCCGGATCACCGGCTGGCTGGCATACGGCGCGATAGCCTGTAATTGATGATACAGATCCTGCACCGTATTCGGTGCGTGTTCACCGTCGATCAGCAGCCAGTCATAACCGGAGGTCGCGGCAATTTCCGCCATATAAGACGTGGTCGAACTCAGCCACAGCCCAATTTGCACTTCCCCTTTTTGTAAACCTTCCTTAAAAGGGTTTGCTAACAATGCGTTCATAATGATCCTTACAACGTGGATAAAATTATTGATGCGCAGCACCCGGTTGCGACGCGGCACGGTTCACGCTCAGAGTGAAGATGATTAACGCGCCAATGATGGCGACCCCGGCCAGAGTCAGCAGACCCGCCGCGTCGCTGGCGAACATCGTTTCCGCCTTCACGCGCAGGATCGGCGCGATAAATCCCCCTACCGCGCCAAACAGGTTAACAAAGCCGATCCCCGCCGCCAGCGCCGTACCCGAAAGCAGCTGCGTCGGCATGGTCCAGAACACCGGTTGTACCGCAATAAAGCCCACCGCCGCGACGCAAAGCGCCAGTATTGCCAGCACCGGAGAAACCAGCCCGGAAAGCCCAATACCAATGCCAGCCGCTAACAGCGTCAGCGCGGCGACATTTCGGCGATCGCCGGTGCGGTCGGAATAGCGCGGGATGAGCCAGGTGCCAAACAGCGCGGCGACCCACGGAATGGCGGTGACCACCGACGCGGTGAACCCCACTTTGGTGCCCAACAACGCCGCCACCTGCGTCGGCAGAAAGAAGATCAGGCCGTACACCGCTACCTGGATCGTCAGGTAAATGATCGCCAGTTGCCAGACGCGTCCGTTACGCAGGGCATCGGTGAGTTTTGACGTGACTTTCTTCTCTTCTTCGCTCGCCAGTTGGCTTATCAGCGCGGCCTTTTCTTCTGCGCTCAGGAAACGTGCCTGTTGCGGCGTGTCGTCCAGCCAGAAAAACGTGAACACGCCTGCGCCAACCGCCAGTAAACCTTCGATAACGAACATCCAGAACCATCCCGGATGCCCCATGAAGCCGTGCATTTCCAGCAGCGCGCCGGAAAGCGGCGACCCCAGCGTCAGCGCCAGCGGCGCGCCCATATAGAACAGCCCCATAATGCTTGCGCGGGTGCGCTGCGGGAACCACTGCGAGGTCAGATAGATCATGCCGGGGAAGAAACCGGCTTCCGCCGCCCCCAGCAGGGTACGAATAATCAGGAATTTCGCCTCTGTATCCGCCCACGCCATCGCCGCGGAGAGAAAGCCCCACAGCAGCGTGGTGGTGCCGATCCAGGTTCTCGCCCCCAGTTTGCGCATCAGCAGGTTGGCAGGCACCCCGAGAAAGGCGTAGACCACGAAGAAAATCCCCGCCCCCAGCGCATAGGCTTCATTGCTTAGCCCGGTATCAATTTGATAGGTCTCTTTGGCGAAGCCAATATTCGAACGATCCAGAAACGCCAGTACGTACAGCGTGAGCATGAACGGGATCAAACGCGCGCGGTTTTTCTTTACGACGCGGTCAAGCAAAGTGGTACTCATAGCAAGATCCTCAACAGGGAGGGCGTTGCCGGATGAACGGCAACGCACAGGTCATTAGTGGCTATAAGGGCGTTTCAGGTTGCAGTCGCGGTTAAGCTCGACGCCAAATCCAGGCTTATCCAGTACAGATTTATGAATGCGTCCGTTCACCGGCACCGGCTCATCGAGCAGGATCGGGTCAAACTGCGGGCGCATCGTTGAACAGTCCGGGCTGGTCATCAGGAATTCGCTGAATGGCGTATTCGTGAAGGTAATGACCGCGTGATGCGAATAGACCGAGGAACCGTGTGGCACCACCAGCTGTCCGCGCGCTTTGGCGATAGCGGCGATCTCGACCAGCGTGGTCAGGCCGCCGCACCAGCCCACATCCGGCTGCATAATGTCGATGCCGGTTTCCGACAAGGTGCGGAAAGACTGGAGGGTGCCGTGATGCTCACCGCTGGTGACCATCATCCCCGCCGGCGCGTTGCGCTTCAGTTCTCGGTAGCCTTCATACTGCTGCGGCGGCAGACACTCTTCAATCCATTTCAGATTGTAAGGCGCACAGGCGTGGGCCAGTTTGGTGGCATAGTTCACGTCCTGGCTCATCCAGCAGTCGAGCATCAGCCAGAAGTCCGGGCCGCACTTCTCGCGCATATCGGCGACCATTGCCGCATCTTTACGGATCCCCGCATCGCCGTCATGCGGCCCCCAGTGGGTCGGCATTTTCCCGCCGATAAAGCCCATCCCTTTCGCCAGATCAGGACGGGCGCCAGTGGCATAGAACTGAATTTCGTCCCGCACTGCGCCGCCAAGCAGTTTGTAAACCGGCAGGCCAACGACTTTACCGAACAGATCCCACAACGCCAGATCGACGCAGGAAATCGTGTTCATGACCAGACCGCCGGAACCGGAATAGTACATGGTCGCGCCAAGCATTTGATCGTGTATCAGTTTGATGTCGCTGACACATTTCCCTTCGATAAACCGATTGAGATGCTTTTCAACGATAAAACAGCCCATCTCGCCCGCCGTGGAGACGGCAAAGCCCGTCTGGCCGTTATCGGCTTCGACTTCCACAATCAGCGTGCCCAGTACGTTGATCCCGAAAGACTGACGCGACTGTTCGTACTCGCGATATTTACTCATCGGCGTGGCGATGTGATCGTCAATCCAGTGATTGGCCCCCTGATCGTGATAGTCACCGCCGCCAGCGCCTTTTTCAGCCGTAGCGCCGCCGGTAAACCAGGCGCGAACATGTTTAATTTTAGGTAGGGTCATGATGTTCTCCATTTATGATGCGAGTGAATCGAAGGGACTTTTCCATCCCAGAAGGCGTGAAATATCCTTCGCGCAGGCAATCGCCTTCCCGGCCAGATAATCACGGTTCTCATCGTTGATTTGTAATCGGGTGCCGACCACCGAAATGGCGGCGGCGGGTTCATTGTTGGCATTAAAAACTGGCGCGGCGACGCAACGCACGTCCGGGTAATCTTCACCGTTGTCAAAGCTCCATCCGCGCTGGCGGATGCGCTCCAGTTCGTCGCTAAGCTGTTGCGGGTCGGTAATGGTCGTCGGCGTCGCCTTTTCCCATACCAGTTGCGCAATGATGGCTTTGCGCACTGGCGCCGGTTGCCAGGCCAGCAGACATTTGCCGATACCGGAACGATAAAGCGAAAGGCTTTTACCTTCGTGGGAGCGAACGCTGATGGTGGAGGAAGATTCCACTTTCAGGATGTAGTAAGCACTCTCGTGATCGATGATCCCCAAATGGCAGAGCATGCCGGTTTCATCCATCAACTGTGTCAGGCGCGGGCGTGCCAGTTCACGCAGATCCATTTTGCTAAGCGCATGCCCGGAAAGCTCCACCAGTTTGGTCCACAGGCAAAAATTCTCCTGATGGTCGACGCTGATAAACCGCTGGCGCTTCAGTTCGTTGAGCAGCAGATACGCGGTGCTCTTGGGAATGCCCAGCGTCTCAATGATCGTCGCCGCGCTGCACGGGCCAATCCTCGCGATCAGATTAAGGATGTCGATGGCGCGGGTAAGCGCCGGCACTTTACTTGATTCCAACATACTGGACTCCAGTCTGAGATACTGGAATCAGTGTGATCGGTACGCGGGGGGAAATTTGTGAAGCACATCAAATCGCGCCTCACTTCCAGCAGAATGGAAAAAAAATGAGGAAAAATGTGAATAAACGCACGGATTTTTTCGGCGGAAGTACAACAGGTTGGACAAGCATGACGGCTTATTGCCGGATGGCGACTGACGCCACGGTGGGCATCTTAAAAAGCGCTATCGCCCAGGCCCGGTATGCCGTAACGCAACCGGGCAGTGTGCCGGAAACTTTTTTACAAGCGAGTCAGCGCGATCACAGCGTAAACGACTCGACCACCTCAATCCAGCCGTGCTCTGTCGCGATCTCCTGATTGTTAAGCCAGCGGCGCAGCATATTCAGCGCCATCATCGCGCAGACTTCCTGACGCACCTGCAGGCTATGCCGTGTGACGCTAAAATGAACCCGTAGCGCCCAGGTGCCGTCTGGCGTGGCCAGGGCAAAATTAAGATGCTCGTTTTCCAGGCCGGATACCGCCAGCGCCAGACCGGCATAATGGTTACCGCGACGCTCGTTCGTCCAGTGCGCGGTTTGCGCCAGCGTTTCTTCCTGAGAAGGCACCACTTCACTGGCCAGAAGCGGCGCGCCCGCCCTTGAAAGTTGCAACGCCACCAGCCCTGCGGTGTACTGCTCGCTGAGCGTCAGGCTAAGCTGCCTTTTCTGCAGTTCACGGGCAATTTGCGCAGGCAGGCCTTCCGTGCCTTCAAAGATCAGGCTTTGTCCGGCAACGCGCTTCACCTCCTGCCACAGGGTTTGCATCGCTTCACGCTGGGCGTATGGGCCAGTGAGCTTCAGCTCGATGATCGGCATTGACGAACGGTACCCCAGCGTCACACCTTCCGGCAACGTCAGCGAGTCAAGGCTTTGGGCAAGATCGCTTTCCGAACGTCCAAAGGTCGTCAGACGCAGACACAGCGGTGCTTCGCTCAGCGCGAAGCGTTCACGCAGGCGCGGCAGGATCTCGTGCTCAATCATCACCTTAAATTCAGACGGCACGCCCGGCGTGAAAAACATCAGGCAGCGATTCAACTGAACCGCAAAGCCGCAGGCGGTCCCGACCGGATTGTTGATAAACTCGGCGCTGGCCGGCAGCTCCGCCTGTTTGCGGTTGCTGGGCGCCATCGCCCGACCGCGCTCGCGGAAAAAACGCGCCATTTCAGCAAGCCAGGGTTCATGTAACACCAGCCCCTCCCCCTTTGCCGTCGCCGCCGCCAGGGCGCTCAGATCATCGCTGGTGGGACCCAGCCCACCATTGACGATCAGAACATCTGCGTGCTGGCTGCGCTCGCGCAAAACGGCGACCAGGTCGTCAAGATTGTCGCCCACCGTGTTGCGACGCGTTAAGGGTAATCCCTGATTAAAGAAAAAATCGGCCAGCCAGGCGGCGTTAGTGTCGACAATTTGCCCATGCAACACTTCATCCCCGGTGGATAGCATCTCCACGTGTAACATCGTGTTCTCCTGCTTTTATGATGCAAACACTATAACGCATGAAGAAGGAGGAGGAGAAAAAAACAGGCGCGGCAGGACGCCGCGCCGAAGCGATTAGAAGCTGGCGTTAACCCCAACATACGGACCGTCAGCAATTGCGTTGTCGCGGTTGCCGTCTTTGCCCGCCAGATTCAGATAGCGATAGCCCGCTTCAATGCTCAGCGGACGCAGAAGGGTCCAGCGTGCGCCAGCGTTAGCTTCTTCATAGCTGTCAATACCGCTGGACAGCGAGTCCGGTGAGTAATAGTACTCGCCAAACAGACGGAAGCTGTCGCCAATCGGCCACTGCAGCCCGCCGCCGACCGCCGCCGCGTAACCTTCTTCACCATCCTTGGGATTGGTATAAATGCCTTTGCCGCCGACCGTTGCCAGCATGGGTCCAAGAGGAATATTTAACCCCAGACCCAGACCTGCGGCGTCGCCGTCGTCATCGTTGTGCATCCAGTTACCGCTCAGCGCCAGGCCGCTGGACTCCGTACCAAATCCAACACCGAGATTGGTGTAATCTTCCCCCGCCTGGCCGCTGATACTCATCGCATTCACGGTCGCGGACACGAACAGCATTCCAGCCAGTCCAACTATTACGCTTTTTTTCATTTTTACCCTTTCCAGCAAGCAATTGCGCAAAACGTCCCAAAACCGCCGGATTGTACTGTCATTAACGCAGGAATCAAGGTGTTAAAAAATGGTTAGTTCAGGGTTTTGTAACTAAATAAGATCGGTCTGGTAAGGGGAAACGGTAACGAAATCCGTATAGCCATTAGGGGCTTGCCCAGGATCAATTTTTTATTGATCAATCTTCCTTACATTAATTCCCGGTTTTGTCTGGAAAAGAGACGTTTTTTACTCGTGTTGTCAGGCGATATGCTTTTCGCTGGCACATTTACCTCTGCTTTAAGGAACATTATCGTGCGTCAAAGGACTATTGTTTGCCCCTTAATACAGAATAATGGCAGTTACCTGTTGTGCCAGATGGCCGACGATCGCGGTGTTTTTCCGGGTCAATGGGCCTTATCAGGCGGTGGCGTGGAGCCGGGGGAGCTAATTGAAGACGCCCTGCGTCGTGAGATCCGCGAAGAGCTCGGAGATGAATTGATACTGAGTGATATTAACCCCTGGACGTTCAGCGATGATATCCGTACTAAAACCTATCCGGACGGTAGTCAGGAAGAGATCTACATGATTTACCTGATCTTTGACTGCATTGCCGCTAACCGTGAAGTGCATATTAACGAAGAGTTTCAGGCCTTCGCCTGGGTCAAACCGGAAGATTTACCGAAATATGATCTGAATATCGCCACGCGAAAAACGTTGGGGCTGAAAGGATTACTTTAACAGAACATGACAGCCTTTATGGCTGTCATTGAGACGCTGATGAGATAAGCTTTTATTATTGAATCATCAGTTGACCATCTAAATAAAGCTTACCGTGATCGGCATGCATCACTAAAGCGTCCAGATATCCCGGATCGTATTTAACGCCGCGCATATTTTCCGCCAGCCACGTCAGACAATGATTATGCGTAAAAATAACCGTATTTTTACCCTGTGACTGTTTGGCGAGGCGTAGAATAGCCCGTTGTGTTCCGCCTCCACATGTACGCATCGCGTTATCCACGGTGAGTTTCTTACCGCCGGAAAACCACGTCGCCGACTGAATAGTGCGTACGGCAGGACTGGCAAATAATGAATAATCGTTAATTTGTGCGGCGAACGTCTCTCCACGCGCCCTGGCCTGATGCGCGCCGTATGCGGTAATACCGGTTTTATCTGACAGACAGGGATGTTCGGAACGATCGCAGCGCTCAGCATGGCGAAACAGAACGATGACGGGGTGCTGCTTTGCCAGCAAGGCGAGCGTCGGGGTATTGATGCGCGGCAAACCGTTGCTGCTCCACGCCACCTTGCCGCTAACACCAATCAGAACAACCAGACTGACGATCAAAATAGCGGCATATTTTCGGGAATGAGAAAAATACTGGAAAAAAGCTGACACGTCACTTTCCACGCAATAAAAATAAATAAAATACGGTCTACCTTTCGGTATACCAGTCGAAAATTCGTGTCGTGAAAATGCCTTAAAATCTGAATAAAAGCAAAGGTTATTCAGGCGAACAATCCCTTTTTCGTCTTTATTTTATTTCTTAAGGTTAAATTAATATTCACCTGCTAATATTGCTTTACCCGCTATTTAATAATTATTTCCCGAAGAGTTTAATGACGTTTTTCGGGGAGATTGCTCCCCCCGCGTATTCATTATCGATCCGCGTAAATCTGTCGCACCCAGTCGGTCAACGCCCGGCGTGAAATTTTGATGCCGCCGTTTTTAAGCGTATCCGGCAGGATCAACCACCCCACCGGCTGCTGGAAACGCGCCAGCTTGTCTTTCACCCATTCGCGAAGGTCCGGAACCGCTTCGCTGGCGTCATATTCCACGACCGCAACGGGACGTTGGCCGAACTCGGCATCCGCCACGGGAACAATAAAGACCTGTTGCACCTGCGGATGGGCGGCAATCACCCGCTCAACCTCTTCCGGTTGGATCCCTTCGCCACCGCTAAAAAAGAGATTATCCAGCCGCCCGAGAAGGGTTAATTTATTATTAGACAGCACACCGCGATCGCGTGTAGCAAACCATCCTTCGTCGTTAACCAGCGGCGCCAGTCTGCCGTTTCGCCAGTAACCTGCCGCCATGCTCGCCGCACGCAGCCACACTTCGTCATTAACAACGTTGACTTCGCGTCCCGGTAACGGCCCCCCGACGTCCGCCTGCCCATCGGCCTCTTTGGCGCATACCGTCGAGGCAAATTCGGTCAGTCCGTAGCCGCACCAACAGCGAATGCCCTGCGCGCGCGCCTGCTCCGTTAACGCAACCGGGATCGCCGCGCCGCCGAGCAGCACCGCCTTCAGCGAAACGGGCGTCTGGTTCATCAGCAACCGCCACAGTTGCGTTGGCACCAGCGACGCATGGGTGCATCCGGCCAGCATCTGCTCCAGCGGCTGTTTTTCCCGTACGGTCATCCGCGCGCCGGCAAACAGCCAGCGCCATAAGATGCCCTGACCGGAGACGTGAAACAGCGGCAGGGAAAGCAGCCAGTCGTCGTCTTTGCCGAAGGGTATCAGCGAGAGGACGCCTTCGGCGCTGGCGAGATGCGCCTTGCAGGTATGCACGGCGGCCTTAGGCAAACCGGTAGAGCCGGACGTCAGCGTCATTGAACTCAGACGCTGTGGTTGCCAGGCCACGCCATGATCGCCCGCCTCTTCCCGCATCGTCAGCGTCGTCAAAAAAGCAAAGGGATTGTCGCCTTCGCGATCCAGCGCAAACTGTAACGTCAGATCCGGCAGCAGCGTGGACAGAAGCGACTGCGGAAGCTGCGGGTTGATCGGCAGAACACGCGCGCCGCACTGCAATAGCGCCAGCCACGCCAACAGCGTCTGAGGATGGTTCCAGGCGCGCAGCATTACCCCACTGCCTTCCACCACGCCCTGCGCGGCAAAGCCGCCCGCCAGCGCGTTAATGCGCTGGCAGAGCGCTTGCCAGGTGAGTACCTCATCATTCAGGCGCAGAGCGGGCGCATCCCCTCTTACCTGCCGCCAGTGACGCCACGGCCAGTCAGAAAAGCTCATTGCACCCGTTCCAGCGCATCAAGTTCTGTACACGGTAGTGTGCTGCCCGGCCAGCGGCGAAGCTGCTGCGTCTGCATCAGGTTCAGGGTGTCGAGACCGGGAATGGTCTGCGGCGTCAGCCACGCGGCAATACGCGCCAACTGCGTTAAACCCAGGCTCGATTCAATGGACGAACTGATCACCGCCGTCAGCCCCAGCGCATGTGCGGACTCAACCTGTTGACGAACCTTGTCCAGCGAGCCGGTCAGCGTCGGCTTGATCACCACCGCGCGGACGCCCTCTTCCGCCTCGAAGGCGAAGTCGGCATCGCGCAGGCTTTCATCCCAGGCGATGGCAATACCGGTCTCACGGGCAAATGCCCGGGAATCGTCGCGGGTTTTACACGGTTCTTCCAGGAAAGCGATGCGATGGCGATAGTCCGGGTTGACGTACTTCGCAAATTGTTGCGCTTTCAGCGGTGTCCAGGCACGGTTGGCATCCAGACGCAGATGCAGCTCCGGTATTGCCTCCAGCAGCAGGTTAACCACCATGCCGTCGCGTACCGCTTCGTACAGGCCGACTTTTATCTTCGCCACTTTTTCGCCAGGCATGTCGGCCAGTTGCAGCACCAGATCGTCCGGATCGCCGGTACACAGCGGCGCGGCGCGATAGTCCGCCGCCGCGGGCAGCATTCCCGTCAGTTCCGCCTGCGCGCAGCTGACGCCAAACGCCACCGACGGCATATCCGGCAGTAACTCGCCGCCCAGCAGCCAGTCGTTAACCCAGGCCAGCAGAGCCACCTGCGCATCTTCAACGGTTTCGAGGCTAAAGCCTGGCAGCGGGGAGATCTCTCCCCACCCTTCCCGTTCGCCGTCACGCAGACAGACATACAGCCCGTCGCGGGTTTTTAACCGCCTGTCACGCAGAACCACCCCCGCGTCCATGGGGATCTGCCAGCGGTATACCTGCGCGCTACGCATTACGGATTCCGTTTGAATTTGCTGAAATCAGGCTGACGTTTCTGGTTGAAGGCGTTACGGCCTTCCTGACCTTCTTCCGTCATATAGAACAGCATGGTGGCATTTCCCGCCAGTTCCTGCAGGCCCGCCTGCCCGTCACAGTCGGCGTTCAGCGCGGCTTTCAGGCAGCGCAGCGCCATCGGGCTGTTTTGCAGCATTTCGCGACACCAACGCACGGTCTCTTTTTCCAGATCCGCCAGCGGAACTACGGTGTTAACCAGCCCCATATCCAGCGCCTGCTGCGCATCATACTGACGGCACAGGAACCAGATTTCACGCGCTTTCTTTTGTCCAACGATCCGCGCCATGTAAGATGCGCCCCAGCCGCCGTCAAACGAACCGACTTTCGGGCCGGTCTGGCCGAAAATTGCATTTTCCGCTGCGATGGTCAGATCGCACATCATATGCAGCACGTGGCCGCCGCCGATGGAATAACCGGCCACCATCGCCACTACCGGCTTCGGACAGGTGCGGATCTGGCGCTGGAAATCCAGCACGTTCAGGTGATGTACGCCGGAGTCGTCCTGGTAACCGCCGTAGTCGCCGCGCACCTTCTGGTCGCCACCCGCGCAAAAGGCTTTGTCACCTTCGCCAGTGAGGATAATCACCCCCACGTTGTCGTCATAACGGGCATCCGCCAGCGCCTGGATCATCTCTTTAACGGTCAAAGGACGGAAAGCGTTGCGCACCTGTGGACGGTTAATGGTGATTTTTGCAATACCGTCGCTGGACCTCTCATAGCGAATATCGGTGTAGCCTTCAGAGCAGTCGTGCCATTCAACCGGTGCGTAAAGCATTGTTTCATCAGGATAGATCATAGTGTGTCCTTTAGTCAGAGACGCAGAATCTGCGCCAGACATGCCACCACGCCAGCGGGATTTTCCCGGTGCGCGTTGTGTCCGGCGTTACGAATCACATGGCTTTCCGCCGCTAATTCCGCCGCTAGCGCGCGAAATTTGCTGTCACGTTCACCACATAAATAATAAAACGGAAATGTCCGCGCGGTGAGCGCCGCGCGTAAATCGGGCTGCGCCGCAAGCGAGGTGGCTTCGAGCATCGCCGCCAGCGTGCCGCCGTTATTGTCGCTTCGCAGGGCAACCAGTTCGGCCCTTTGCCCGGCATTTAACGAGGCAAAAACGGGTTGTTGATACCAGTCGCTGAAAACGTCTCGCAGCGCTTCCTGGCGAAAACGCTGCGCCCAGTGAGCATCGGAACGACGGCGCGCGACGCGCGCCGCCTCACTTTGTAGTCCCGGATGACCGCCTTCAACCACCAGGCCACACAGTCCGGTCATCCCCTGACAGGCTGCCGTCATCGCCACTCTGCCGCCGAGCGAGTAACCCACCAGCCAGTAGTTCAGTATGTTGTAACTAATTAAAGTACTGCGCAGTAATTCGATCACCTGCGCAAATCCGCTTACGCGAATCTCAGCGGAACCGCCGTGGCCGGGCAGATCGACATACAGACGGGAAAACGCCGTCAACTGCTCGCCGACCGCCTGCCATTCCCGGCAGTCGCCGGAAAAACCGTGCAGAAAAACCAGCCAGGGCGCGCCGGGCTGAGCGGGTTTCGCCTGCGCGTGCAGGTTCATAGATGGCTTACCTGCGCCAGCAGTTGCTGCAACGTCCGGGTGCCGTCGGTATCGTTAACTACCAGTTCAATCACCGTCGTCGCGGGTGTTCGCCACGCGCCGGCTATCGCCGCGTCCAGTTCATCCCAGGTTTCCGGACGATAATATTTCAGCTCGAACATCGCGGCAGCGTGTTCAAAATGGACATTTTGCGGCATCAGATAAAATCGCTCGCGTTCGCTCTGCGGCGTCGGCAGTAGTGAGAAAATCTGTCCACCGTTATTGTTGACGACAATCAGTACGAACGGCGCGGATACCTGGCGCAGCAGCGCCAGCGCGTTAAGATCGTAGAGCGCCGAAAGATCGCCGACAATCGCCAGCGTTGATTTGGCGCTGGCGCGCTGTACGCCCGCGGCGGTTGACAATAAGCCGTCAATGCCGCTCGCCCCACGGTTGCTGTATACCGGATATCCCGCGGGTAACTGTGAAAACGCATCGATCAGGCGCACCACCAGGCTGTTACCGACGAACAACTGTCCCTGTTCGGGCAAATAGTCGCGGATGCGGTGCGCCAGTTGCGCTTCGCCAAACGCGTCACGACGCGCCGCCACCGCCTGCCAGGCCTGCTCAGCCAGACGCGGGATCGCCACGCACCAGGGCTTGCGTTTTTCCGCCGGATGCAATGCCAGCCAGTCGCCAATTTTCGCCACCAGACGGCGACCGCGATGATGGGCCGGATCCAGCCGCCCTTCGATATTATCGACAATCCAGTATTCGTCCGGCGTGCAGGTTGCCTGCCACTGCAGCAACCGTTTCCCGGTCAGGCTGCTGCCCAACTGTACGACGATCTGCGCCTGTTCCAGTTCGGTGACCGCCTTCGCGTTCCCGAGCCACAGATCGGCACAGGGCAGCGGTTGTCCGGTTTGCGACAGCACATCGCCAATTAGCGGCCAGCCCAGCGTTTGCGCCCACTCGGCAACCTTTTTACCCTCTTCCGCGCTCATGCGCCCGGCAACGACCACCCCTCGCTTCTGGCGCCAGAAAAACCAGTCGCGCTGCTTTTCACTTTCCAGCCGACGCGCTTCGCGCAGCCAGGGCTTGTCATCCTGCCACCAGTCGCCGAGGCGCTGCTGCCAGGCCAGTCCCGTGTCGTCCATATCGCCATACAACGGTTCGGCAAAGGGACAGTTGATGTGCACGGCGCCAGCATGCAGCGACGCCAGCGCGTTATCGATGGTCGAAACCAGCCAGCTTGCCGGAATATCCTGCGTCGGACGCGGCAGCGAGATCGTTTGCGACGGATGGGACGCAAACATCCCTGCCTGGCGAATGGCCTGATTCGCACCGCAGTCGATCAGTTCAGGGGGGCGATCGGCCGTCAGCAGAATCAGCTTTTCACCGGTCAGCCCCGCTTCAATCAGCGCCGGATAGAGGTTAGCCACCGCCGTACCGGACGTGACGATTACCGCCACCGGCTGTTTGCTCGCCTTTGCCAGTCCCAGCGCCAGATGACCAAGTCCACGCTCATCGAAATGCGTGTGGTGAATAAATGCCGCGTTTTCCGCCGCCACCAGCGTGAGGGGCGTGGAACGCGAGCCAGGGGCAATGCAGACATGCCTGACACCGTGGCGAGTTAATGCTTCCAGAATGACCGCCGCCCAGCGTCGGTTAAATGCGCTTACTGACATGAGTTTGTCCGGTATCAATATTGCGACTCAGTATAAAGAATGGAAAAAATGGATTATTGATATGAATCGGAATTAAGTGACTCATTATCCGTCCATCTGTAACAAAGTTCGCAGACCTGCGGCTTTATTGTTGATTTCCTGCCATTCCTGTTCGGGATCGGAACCGCGAACAATGCCCGCTCCGGCATACAGTCTGACCACGTTGTCGGTGATTTTCGCTGAGCGCAGCGACACGCAAAACTCGCTTTGCTGTAACGACAGATAACCCGCCGACCCGGCGTACCATTCGCGTTCGAACGGTTCATGTTGATGAATGAACATCCGCGCGCGATCCCGGGGGATCCCCGCCACCGCCGCCGTCGGCTGGAGTTGCAGTAAGCACAGCGTATCGTCAGGCTGATTCAGCGCCGTCCAGATGCAGCGGCGCAAATGCTGGACCTTTCGCAGCCTCAGTACTTTTGGCGGCAGCACGTCCAGCGAGTGGGTATGTTGTTGTAATCGCTGGCAGATATCTTCGACCACCAGCATGTTTTCGCGCTGATTTTTATCGTCCTTCATTAACCACTCGCCCAGTTGCCAGGCTTTGTAGTCATCAGGATCGTTAGCGACTGTCCCCGCCAGCGCCTCGGTCCGGAGCGCGGTATCCCGCCGCCGCCAGAGTCGCTCCGGGGATGAGCCAAGAAAAGCGCTGTTCGCGCAAAAGGCCATGTAGAAATGATAGCAGTTCAGATTCAGACGACGGCTTGCCGCCATCATCGCGGCCGCATTCACCGGACGAGAAAATTGCAGATCGCTGGCGCGCGCCAGCACCACTTTTTCCAGTTGGTCTTCGGCAATCGTGCGCGTTGCCTGCTGAATCAGCGTCACCCAGCCTGCTTTTTCCGGCCAGTGCTGCTCGCCAACCAGGGTAAGCCGCAGCGCCGCCAGCGGTTTGACGCTCGCCAGTGAAGCGAGAAACGACAGCGCCCGGTCGGCATCCTCACGCAGCGATCTGTCGCTCCAGACATGCAACCGCAGCACCGCCACGCCCGCACAGCGCCGCCATTCCAGACGGGGCAAAAAGAGTTCGCCCGTTTTCGGGTCGAAGGCGTTCAGTCCCCAGACTCGCAGGTCGCTTTGCTGTGGGTGGTCGCGAAGAAAACGCTGCGCGGCATCAAGCGAGGAAAAGCGGGAAACCGAACCGAGCACCGCGGCTTCTTCATCGCCGTTGCGCTGCTGCCAGTAAAATTGTGGGTAAACAGGCTGGCTCGCAAGCCAGCTTAACGCGTCGAAAGCGTCATTGAGGGGGAAAGGGACATCGAAAACCCGCATGCCCGGCGCGGCGGGTAATTCCTGCGATAAAAGGCGCGTCAGGCTTTCCAGCGCAGTAGTGAGTGAATTCACGCGGACCTCTCCCTGTTAAAAACCTCACATTATACGGGGTACTACAGAAAAAATGCAGTACCCCAGTTTAGGGAGTCGATGCGTTTCCGGTGAGGGTTAACGCCGTGCGAGCAGCAAGCCCAGTACCATACCTACCGCTGCGCCCACGCCGATCCCCTGCCACGGTTTTTCATGCACATAGTCATCAGCGCGATACACCGCCTGTTTTGCGCGATAGTAATAGCTGTCGGACGCATGGCTGACGCGATTTTTTACATCTTCCAGCGCTTGTTCTGCGCGCGCTTTGAGTTCGATATACTTTTGATCGGCAGGGTCACCCGAAGAGCGCAGCACCTCTTCCAGCGTCTCGCTCAGCAACGTCAGGTCGTCATCAATACGCGAATCACCAAACTGATAAGACATTCTCGTTCTCCATTTTAGTAAAACCTGTTCCTAACTATAGACAACGACGCGGATTTACGCCTGAATTGCCTCACGGGCCATACCGATATGGGCAATGCCGTCTTCATCATAGACATCGGTCACGGGCGTAAAACCGAATCGCGCGTAGAAGTTTTGCAGATGCGCCTGCGCGCCGAGATACAGCGCTTTTTGCGGCCAGTGCTGCTGGCAGGCGGCGAGCGTCCGGGACATCAGATGTTGGCCAAGCTTTTCGCCACGCAGGGCTTCGCTGACGATCACCCGGCCAATGACCACCGGCTCCAGCGCGTTGTCACTTTTCAGAATCCTCGCATATGCCACCAGCTCATCGTTATGCCAGCCGAGGATGTGGCGGTTTTCACCCACCAGATCGTCGCCGTCAATATCCAGATAAGGGCAGTGCTGTTCGACGACAAACACCGCGCAGCGCAGTTTAAGTAGCGCGTACAACGCGGGAACCGTTAATTGTGAATGATGCAGATCTTGCCAGGTAATCATCGCGCCCTCCTTTTGCTCAAACGTTTTATACTAGCCAGAATAAGTTGAAAAAGTGTAATGAAATAATGGAATTTATCTTTTTAGGTACCTCGGCGGGCGTCCCTACCCGCGCGCGCAACGTCACGGCGATATTGTTGCATCTGCACCATCCCACTCAGCCCGCGCTGTGGCTGTTTGACTGCGGGGAAGGCACGCAGCAGCAGATGCTGGAGACGGCGTTTCATCCCGGCAAGATTGAACGCATTTTTATCAGCCACCTGCATGGCGATCATCTGTTTGGTTTACCGGGTCTGTTGTGTAGCCGCTCGATGGCAGGCAATCCGCATCCGCTGACCCTTTATGGACCCAAAGGGCTTCGTGAATTCACCGAAACCAGCCTGCGCCTGAGCGGTTCGTGGACCGACTATCCGCTGGATATCATCGAGATTACCGCCGGTGAAATCCTTGACGACGGCTTGCGCAAGGTGACCGCCTACCCGCTTGAACACCCGCTGGAATGCTACGGCTACCGCGTTGAAGAACACGACAAACCGGGTGCGCTTGACGCCAACGCGCTGAAAGCCGCGGGGGTTACGCCGGGTCCCTGGTTTCAGGACTTGAAAGCCGGAAAGACAATTACCCTTAATGATGGCCGCACCATCAACGGCGCGGACTACCTTGCTCCGGCAACCCCGGGCAAAGCGGTGGCCATTTTTGGCGACACGGCGCCCTGCGTCGGCGCCCTTGCGCTGGCGAAAGGGGTTGACGTGATGATTCACGAAACCACCCTGGATGCCTCGATGGAAGAGAAGGCCAACAGCCGGGGTCACAGCTCCACCCGTCAGGCGGCGATGCTGGCGAAAGAGGCAGGAGTCGGCAAGCTCATCATGACGCATATCAGTTCACGCTACGATGAAACCGGCTGCCAGCGCCTTCTGGCGGAGTGTCGGGCCATTTTTCCGCACACGGAACTGGCTGCGGATTTCGCCGTTTTCACGGTTTAACGCTCCACTTTTTGTCCCCGGTGCCGATAACAGTAAAAAGGCAGTATTCACACTGAGGACAGAATGGACAATTTCCAGAAAGATATCGATGACAGGGCGAATCTCACCCTGTCCAACCGCTTTGAGCTGCTGCTGTTTCGTTTGGGAACCTCCCTGCACGAGCAAAAGTCTGAGCTGTTTGGCATTAACGTCTTTAAGTTGCGAGAAATTGTGCCAATGCCGACGTTTACGCGTCCGGCAGGCATGAAGGCGCCGCTGCTGGGGATGGTGAATATTCGCGATCAGGTGATCCCGGTGATCGACCTCCCCGCCGTCGCCGGGTGTCAACCGGAAAACGGGTTGAATATCCTGCTGATCACTGAATACGCCCGCAGCGTCCAGGCCTTCGCCGTCGAGTCAGTGGAAAACATCATGCGTCTGGACTGGCAGCAGGTGCATACCGCCGAGAAAGCGGTAAACGGACGTTACATCACCAGTATCGCCTGCCTGGACGAGGACAAAGAGACCAACAACCTGGCGCTGGTGCTGGACGTTGAGCAGATCCTGTATGACATCGTGCCCGCAAACCATGACCTACGCGCCACGGAACTGAAAACCAGTAAATTCAACATTACCCCCGGAGCGGTGGCCATTGTCGCCGAGGACTCTCGCGTGGCCCGGGCGATGCTGGAAAAAGGCTTGAACGCAATGGACATTCCGCACCAGATGCACGTTACCGGGAAAGACGCATGGGAGAAAATCCAGCACCTGGCGAAAGAGGCCGAAGCGGAAGGCAAAGCCATCAGCGAAAAAATCGCCCTGGTGCTTACCGACCTGGAAATGCCAGAGATGGACGGATTCACCCTTACCCGTAAGATTAAAACCGACGAACGCCTGAAGCACATTCCAGTGGTGATCCACTCCTCTCTGTCTGGCAGCGCCAACGAAGATCATGTACGCAAAGTGAAAGCTGACGGCTATGTGGCGAAGTTTGAAATCAACGAGCTGTCGTCAGTTATTCAGGAAGTGATGACGCGCGCGGTGAAAAGAATTGACGGCCCGCTGGTGAGCAGACAGCGGTTAAGCGGATCCTAATAACGCCAGAGAGGCTGGCCGGTATGTCAGCCCACAAAAAAACCCGCCGAAGCGGGTTTTTTAGGTCTGCGTTTCGCTTACATCAGCGGCATCGCTAACTGCACAATGCTGATCAGCGGCTGCGGCCAGACGCCGAGCACCAGCACCAGCAGCGCGGAGATCAGCACCACAATGCCGCCCGCGCTGTACTGCCAGTTCGACGGCGCATCGCGGTTAAGCTGCTGCGGCGCGCTCAGGTACAGGCTGACCGCAACGCGCAGGTAATAGTACAAACCTATCGCGGAACCGACCACCACGGCGGCAACCAGCCACCACAGGCTGGCCTGCACGCCGACCGCCAGCACGTAGAACTTGCCGATAAAGCCGAGCGTCATCGGGATACCCGCCAGCGACAGCATCATTACCGTCATGACCGCGGCGAGAACAGGACGATGCCAGAACAGACCGCGATAGGAGAACAGTGAGTCAGCATCCGGCCCACGGTACGGGCTGGACATCAGACTGACCACACCAAACGCGCCAAGGCTGCTAAAGAGATAGCCGGCCAGGTAGACGCCCACCGCTTCCATCGACATCTCGCCGCTCTGCAGGGCAATCAGCGCCACCAGCAGATAGCCGAGGTGAGAGATGGAGGAGTAACCGAGCAGACGCTTAATGTTGGTCTGGCTCAGCGCCATCAGGTTACCGAAGATGATAGAGGCAAAGGCGATAATGCCCAGCACCACGCGTACCGCTTCGCTGTCGCCTACTGGCGCATAGAGGAACAAACGCATCACCACACCGAAGATAGCGATTTTGCTCGCCGTCGCCAGGAAGGTCGATACCGGCGCAGGCGCGCCCTGGTAGACGTCAGGCGTCCACAGGTGGAACGGCACCAGAGACAGTTTAAAGCCGAGGCCGACAATCATCATCCCGAAGCCCGCCAGCAACAGTGGTTCGCTCAGCATACCGTCGCCGAGGCTCTTGCCGAGGGCCACGAACGACAGGTTGCCGGACTGTGCGTACACCAGCGCCATACCAAACAGCAGGAAGGAAGACGCGGCGGCGGACAGGATAGTGTATTTGATACTGGCTTCCAGCGAGCGCTTCTGGCGGAAGGCATAGCCTACCAGACCAAACAGCGGCAGGGAGATCAGTTCGATACCGAGGAACAGCGCGGCCAGATGGTTAGCGTTCGCCAGCAGGATCCCGCCCAGAGCGGCAATCAGCACCAGCAGGTAGAACTCTTCCCGGTTGTCGTCATAGCCTTCCAGCCACGGGTAGGCAAACGTACAGGTCGCCAGGCTCGCCAGCAGAACCAGCCCGGTGTAGAGCATGGCGAAACCGTCAACCCGCATCAGCGGCGTGACGTCCATGGCGCCCGCCTGGCCAACAAACCAGAGCGAAACCAGCGCAGCGTTAAGCCCAATGACCGACAGCGTGGCATTGAGAAAGTGATTGCGTCGCCACGCAATGGAGAGCATCACAACCACCACCGTCAAGCCGACGATCAGCAGCGGTAGCAGCGCAATCAGGTGTTGTGGAGTTATTGTCATGGCGATTTACGGCCTTGTAGTAGAAACGGAATTAACAAACCACTGCTGGATGTTGCTCATCGCGGAATGCGACGTATCCAGAATCGGCTGCGGATAGAAGCCAAGCAGTACCAGAAGCACGACCAGCAACAGGATGATAAACAGCTCGCGCAGCGACATCCCTGCCAGTTCCTGATTCGCAATCTGGCTTTTGGCTTTACCGAAGTAAGCACGATGCAGCATCGCCAGCGAATAAACAGAGGCAAACACCAGACCAAAGGTGGAGATGACGGTGATCACCGGAACAACCTGGTAGCTGCCGAACAGGATCATAAATTCACCGACGAAGTTACCGGTGCCAGGCATACCGAGCGTTGCCACTGCGAAGAACATCGACAGCGCAGGCAGCCACTTCATTTTGCCCCACAGGCCGCCCATCATGCGCATATCACGCGTATGCAGACGTTCGTACAGCTGGCCGCAAAGGATAAACAGCCCCGCCGCGGACAGACCGTGCGCGATCATCTGGATCACCGCCCCCTGGTACGCCAGCTGGCTGCCAGTGTAGATAGCAATCAGCACGAAGCCCATATGGGAGACGGAGGTGTAGGCAATCAGACGCTTGATGTCGTACTGGGTAAACGCCATCCATGCACCGTAGAAGATGCCGATCACACCCAGCCACATGGCAATCGGCGCGAACTCCGCAGAGGCGTTCGGAAACAGCGGCAGAGAAAAACGCAGCAGACCGTAGGCCGCGGTTTTCAGCAGAATCCCCGCAAGGTCAACGGAACCGGCGGTCGGCGCCTGAGAGTGCGCATCCGGCAGCCAGCCGTGCAGCGGAACCACCGGCATTTTCACCGCGAAGGCGATGAAGAAGCCCAGCATCAGCAAGTATTCGACGCCGTGGGACATCGGGGTATTCAGCAACGCTTCATAGTTGAAGGTCCAGACGCCGGTTGCATTGTAATGCACGAACACCAGCGCCAGGATCGCAATCAGCATCACCAGACCGCTCGCCTGGGTGTAAATGAAGAACTTGGTTGCCGCCGTGATACGCGTTTTACCGTCGGACGCCTTATGGCCCCACAGCGCGATCAGGAAGTACATCGGCACCAGCATCATTTCCCAGAAGAAGAAGAACAGGAACATGTCGATGGCGAGGAACACGCCGATCACACCGCCCAGGATCCACATCAGGTTCAGGTGGAAGAAGCCCTGGTATTTTTCGATTTCTCGCCAGGAGCAAAGTACCGCCAGAACGCCGAGCAGGCCGGTCAGCACCACCATCAGCAGCGACAGACCGTCGATAGCCAGATGAATAGAGATGCCAAAGCGCGGGATCCACGGCAGGACAAATTCAGACTGCCACTGCGGAATGCCAGCGGATTGCGTCAGTGAATAGCCGCCCTGCAACCACAGCTGCAGGCCAAGCGCAAGCGTCAGTCCCATGGTGATCAGCGCGATCCAGCGCGGCACCTTCACGCCAAAGCGTTCGGTCTGCCAGCACAGAAACCCACCAATGAAGGGAATAAGTATTAGCCAGGGTAATAACATGGCAGTATTTGTTCCTTGTTTAAGTCCGGTTCAGGCTATCTTGCTCGTCATAGCGACCCCGGCTGTGCTCGCAATCCGCACGTACTTAAGTACGCTTCGGTTGCTGTGCGCAGGCGGTGTCCACTCTGACTTCGCCGATAACGCCTGTCCTGTCGGACCTGATTTTCAACGAATTTCAACAAATTCACGTTTGAGTGCGGTTTGTTGTGTCGGGTGGCGCTTTGCTTACCCGACCTACGGTCTTGTAGGCCCGGTAAGCGCAGCGCCACCGGGCAAAACCGCGATCTCAAATCAACGTAAAACCATCAACAACGCCAGCACCACAACCGCACCGATGCTCATGGATGCCACATACCAGCGCAGATAGCCGTTCTCGCTGAACAGCAGGCCTTTACCTGCAAAGCGGGAAAGGATTGCCGGTACGTTCATCAGCGCATTCAGCGGATCGCGCTTCAGCAGCCAGGCCACGCCAAGGAACGGCTTCACGAACACTTTGTCGTACAGCCAGTCAAAGCCCCAGGCGTTGTACCACCAGGTGCCCAGCAGACGGCCCGGCGCACTGTTGGCGATGGACGTCACCAGCGTGCGTTTGCCCAGCCACAGCCATGCGGCAATCAGGATGCCCGCGATCGCCACGACACCAGAGGTAATTTCCAGCGTCATTACGCGGCCATGTTCAAGTTCGGTAGTCTGCGGCAGAACCCCCTGCAGCGGCGGCACAATCAGCGCGCCGACAAAGGTGGACAGCACCATCAGGACAATCAGCGGCAGATGGTGGGTGATCCCCTTCCCTGCATGTGCGTGAATTTGTTCTTTACCGTGGAATACGATGAAAATCATTCGGAAGGTATACAGAGAGGTCATGAATGCACCGACCAGACCTGCCACCATCAGATTGATATGACCGTTCGCCATCGCGCCAGCCAGAATCTCATCCTTACTGAAGAAGCCTGCGGTCACCAGCGGCAGCGCCGACAGCGCCGCTCCGCCCACCAGGAAGCAGAGATACACCAGCGGAATGGACTTACGCAGGCCGCCCATCTTGAAGATGTTCTGTTCATGATGGCAGGCCAGGATAACGGAGCCAGACGCCAGGAACAGCAGCGCTTTAAAGAAGGCGTGCGTCATCAGGTGGAAAATCGCCGCATCCCACGCCTGCACGCCGAGCGCCAGGAACATGTAGCCAATCTGACTCATGGTGGAGTAGGCCAGCACACGTTTGATGTCGGTTTGCACCAGCGCGGCGAAACCGGCCATCACCAGCGTGATTGCGCCCACAATCCCAACCAGATGCAGGATTTCCGGGGTCATCAGGAACAGGCCGTGCGTACGTGCGATCAGATACACGCCGGCGGTAACCATGGTCGCGGCGTGGATCAGCGCGGAGACAGGCGTCGGGCCAGCCATCGCGTCGGCAAGCCAGGTCTGCAACGGCAGCTGTGCGGATTTCCCTACCGCTCCCCCCAGCAACATCAGCGTCGCCCAGGTCAGCATATTGTTGCCCGCGTCGAAATGCGCTGGCGCCAGTTCAACCATTTCGCGGAAGTTCAGGGTACCCAGCTCGTTGTAGAGGATGAACAGCGCGAAGGCGAGGAATACGTCACCCACGCGGGTTACGACGAACGCTTTCATCGCCGCGGCGCCATTCTTCGGATCGCCGTAATAGAAGCCGATCAGTAAGTAAGAGCACAGGCCCACGCCTTCCCAGCCGAGGTACATCAACAGCAGGTTATCGGACAGCACCAGAACAACCATGCTGGCGATAAACAGGTTGGTGTAGGCGAAGAAGCGTGAGTAACCCTCTTCGCCGCGCATGTACCAGGAAGCGAACATGTGGATCAGGAAACCCACGCCGGTAACCACGGAAAGCATGGTCAGCGACAGGCCGTCCAGCACCAGGTTGAAGCCGATATTGAAATCACCGACCGACATCCACGTCCACAGCGGCTGGCTGTACGCCTGCTTGCCGTTCGCGAAGAAGTCGATACCGACAAACGCGGTCACCAGCGCCGCCAGACCGATGGAGCCAACGCCCACGGTCGCGGAGAGATTTTCCGACCAGCGTCCGCGAGAGAACGCCAGCAGTACAAAGCCAATCAATGGCAGAATAATGGTTAAGGCAAGCATGTTCATCCACGCATCTCACTTACTGAATCGATGTTCAGGTTCTGGCGACGGCGATGAAGTTGCAGCAGCAGCGCAAGGCCGATGCTCGCTTCAGCCGCCGCAAGGCTGATGGCGAGAATGTACATCACCTGACCATCGGTCTGGCCCCAGTAGCTTCCGGCGACCACAAAAGCCAGCGCGGAAGCGTTGATCATGATCTCCAGCCCAATCAGCATAAACAGCAGATTGCGGCGGATAACCAGACCGGTTAAGCCCAGAACAAATAAGATTGCCGCGAGGATCAGTCCGTGTTGTAAGGGGATCATGCGTGCTCCTCCGTTTTTCTTTTCGCGCTGTCGTCCTTACGGTTGCTCAGCACTTCCCCGGCGCGTTCTTCACGCCCCACGTGGAAAGCGACAACCAGACCGGCCAGCAGCAGCATAGACGCCAGCTCCACCGCCAGAACGTAAGGTCCGAACAGGGTGATACCGACGGCTTTCGCGCTAATCGGCTCACCGTCAATGCCCTGGTCGTTAACGCCAAGAATGGCGTAGACAATCACCACCAGCATGATGGCCGACAGAACCGCCGGGCCAATCCACACCTGCGGCTTCAGCCATTGGCGTTCCTGTTCAATTTCAGACCCGCCCAGGTTGAGCATCATCACCACGAACACGAACAGCACCATGATGGCGCCCGCGTAGACGATGATTTCCAGCGCACCGGCGAAGTAAGCGCCCAGCGAGAAGAACACCCCGGAAATCGCCAGCAGCGAAATAATCAGGTACAGCAGCGCATGCACCGGATTGGTATGGGTGATCACTCGCAAGGTTGCGAGAATGGCTATCAGGCCACAGATATAAAAAGCGAACTCCATTGCCCCTCTCCTTACGGTAACAGGCTCTTGACGTCGATAGGCTTAGCTTCGTTTTCCGCTTCGCCCTTATCTTTGCCGTCGATTGCCATACCTGCCATCCGGTAGAAGTTATATTCCGGATATTTACCCGGACCGGAGATCAGCAGATCCTCTTTCTCGAAAACCAGATCCTGGCGCTTATACTCACCCAGTTCAAAGTCCGGGGTAAGCTGGATCGCCGTTGTCGGACAGGCTTCCTCGCACAGACCGCAGAAGATGCAGCGTGAGAAGTTGATACGGAAAAACTCCGGATACCAGCGACCGTCTTTGGTCTCCGCTTTTTGCAGAGAAATACAGCCTACCGGGCACGCTACCGCACACAGGTTACAGGCAACGCAGCGCTCTTCGCCGTCCGGGTCGCGCGTCAGGACGATACGACCACGAAAACGGGGCGGCAGGTAGACCGGCTCTTCCGGATACATCTTTGTTTCGCGTTTTGCGAACGCATGCAGGCCGATCATCCAGATACTGCGTACCTGGGTGCCGAAACCTACTAACAACTCTTTTAAGGTCATGGTCTTAGTGCCCCTTATTGCGCCTGCCAGAGAATGACAGCCGCCGTTACCAGCAAGTTGATGAGCGTCAGCGGCAGGCAGATTTTCCAGCCGAAGGACATTACCTGGTCATAACGCGGACGCGGTAACGACGCACGAATCAAAATGAACATCATCATGAAGAACGCGGTTTTCAGCGCGAACCAGATGAATGGCGGTAAGAACGGGCCTTGCCAGCCGCCGAAGAACAGGGTAACCATCAGCGCGGAAATGGTGACGATACCGATGTACTCCCCCACAAAGAACAGACCGAATTTCATACCGGAATATTCAATGTGGTAACCGTCGGCCAGTTCCTGTTCGGCTTCCGGTTGGTCAAACGGGTGACGGTGACACACTGCCACGCCCGCGATAGCGAAGGTGACAAAACCAAAGAACTGCGGGATAACGTTCCAGATGTCAGCCTGGTTGTTCACAATGTCGGTCATGTTGAACGATCCGGCCTGCGCCACCACGCCCATCAGGGACAGTCCGAGGAACACTTCATAGCTCAGCGTTTGCGCAGAGGCGCGCATCGCGCCGAGCAGCGAGTATTTGTTATTGCTCGACCAACCGGCGAACAACACCGCGTACACCGCCAGACCCGCCATCATCAGGAAAAACAGGATGCCGATGTTCAGGTCCGCAACCACCCAACCCGGGCTAACCGGCACAATCGCAAAGGCCAGCAGCAGCGAGGTAAAGGCGATCATTGGCGCCAGCGTAAAGATGACGCGATCCGAGAATTTCGGGATCCAGTCCTCTTTAAAGAACATCTTGATCATGTCCGCCACCAGCTGGAGCGAACCGCCCCAGCCGACGCGGTTTGGTCCATAACGGTTCTGGAACAGACCCAGCAGGCGACGTTCGCCAAAGCTCATGAAGGCCCCGCAGGTCACCACGACCAGCAGGATCACCACCGCTTTGAGGATAGTCAGCAGGATATCGATCAGATCCGGTGTAATCCAACTCATTGTTGTGCCTCCTGCAGATCCTCAAGATGCGCACCGGCCAGCACTGGCGCAATGCCTGGCATACCCATCGGCAGACCGACCTGCCCTGCCGTTAACCCTTCCGCGATTTCAACCGGCAGCGTTACCGTGTTGCCATCGTAGCTAAAGGAGACGCGGGTACCGGCATTGACGCCCAGCTTCGCGGCATCGGCCGGGTTGAGCTTGATGTACGGCTGCGGCATCCGGCTCTGGAACACCGGCGCACGCTGGGACAGCTCGTCGCTACCAAACAGATGGTAGTACGGCGCGATACGCCACTGACCGTCCTGCGGCTGGAAGCTCGCCGGAACGGTGGTGAAATAATCCAGCCCCCCTTCGGACGCTTCAATCAAACGCACGCCCGGATCGCCATGACGCAGTTTACCGCCCACTTCATCCTGGAACTTGTTCCACGCCTGTGGCGAGTTCCAGCCTGGCGCCCAGGCAAACGGAATCTGTGAACGCGGCGCCGACGGCTGGTTGTTCCCCTCCATTGAGAAGGCGAACATGGTGTCTTTATCCTGCGGCTGACGTGGCTCATGCACGCTGATATTGGCGCGCATCGCGGTACGACCGCTATAGCGGTGCGGTTCACGGGCCAGTTTCTGACCGCGAATGCGGAAAGAAGCATCCGGCGCGGCGTCTTTAATACCGGCCAGCTCTGGCATCGCGGCCACGACGGCGTCAATGACGTGGTCAAGCTGCGTCCAGTCAACCTGGCGGTTCTGCACGGTGCTGTGCAGCGAGTGTAGCCAGCGCCAGCTTTCCAGCATCACGGCGTTGCTGTCATAGTACGCCGGGTCATAAACCTGGAAGAAACGCTGTGCGCGGCCTTCGTTGTTAATGACCGTACCGTCGCTTTCAGCAAAGCTGGCGGCGGAAAGGACCAGATGGGCGTTTTCCATGATCGCGGTGCGTTGATGGTCAACCACCATCACCAGCGGCGCTTTTGCCAGCGCAGCGTTAACGCGGGTGGCGGAAGCATGACGATGCAGATCGTTTTCCAGCACCACGACAGCGTCAGCACGCCCGGTTTCCAGCTCGGTCAGCGCGTCGTCAAGCGAACCCCCGCCCATAATGCCGAGACCCATACTGTTTACGGAACGGGCAATCATGGTGATACCGACATCCGCGCCGCGACCTTTCAGCGCTTTCGCGACGTTAGCCGCCGCCTGGATCACGTCACTGCTCCCGGCGTTGGTGCCAGAGATAATCAGGGGTTTTTTCGCGCCAGCCAGAGCCTGAACAATCACGTCGATTTTGCTTTTCAGGTCGCTGCTCAGACCGTCCACCGCAGGCGCGGCGGCGTCGAGCGCATGGGCGATGGCAAAGCCCAAACGCGCCTGGTCTTCTACCGGCGCGCGGTAGGTCCATGCGGCAATATCGTCCAGACGGGTGTTGTCGACGTTGGTGACGAACAGCGGATGTTTAGCGCGCTGGCCAATGTTAAGGATTGCCGCAATCTGCCAGTCAGCCACTTTCTGCGCCGCCGCCATTTCACGCGCTTTCCCTTTCACCGCCTGACGAACCGCCAGCGCAACGCGCGCGCCGGTCTGGGTGATGTCTTCACCGAGCACCAGCACGGCGTCGTAAGATTCAATATCGCGCAGCGCAGGGGTATGAACGCCGCTTTCACGCAGCACTTTTAGCGCCAGTTGCAGACGTTCTTGTTCCGACTGCGCGATTCCGGTGTAGAAGTTTTCCGCACCAACCAACTCACGCAGCGCAAAGTTGCTTTCCACGCTGGCGCGCGGAGACCCGATCCCAATGACTTTCTTCGACTGACGTAGAATATCCGCCGCGCCCTGCATGGCCTGTTCGGCATTGAGGGTAATCAGATCGTTTCCACGACGCTGTACCGGCTGACGCGGACGATCTTTCAGATTGACGTAGCCATAGCCGAAACGACCGCGGTCGCAGAGGAAATAGTGGTTCACGGTACCGTTGTAACGGTTTTCGATACGGCGGAGTTCGCCGTAGCGTTCACCCGGGCTGGTGTTACAACCAATAGAGCACTGCTGGCAGATGCTCGGGGCAAACTGCATATCCCATTTACGGTTATAACGCTCGGAGTGCGTTTTATCGGTAAAGACGCCGGTCGGACAGATTTCCACCAGGTTGCCGGAGAACTCGCTTTCCAGTACGCCATCTTCCGGGCGACCAAAGTAGACGTTGTCGTGCGCGCCATACACGCCCAGATCCGTACCGTCCGCATAGTCTTTGTAGTAACGAACACAGCGATAGCAGGCGATGCAGCGGTTCATTTCGTGAGAGATGAACGGCCCCAGATCCTGGTTACGGTGCGTACGTTTAGTGAAACGGTAACGACGGAAGCTGTGGCCGGTCATCACGGTCATATCCTGAAGGTGGCAGTTCCCCCCTTCCTCACAGACCGGACAGTCGTGCGGGTGGTTGGTCATTAACCACTCCACCACGCTTTCGCGGAACTGTTTCGCTTCTTCGTCGTCAATAGAAATAAAGGTGCCGTCGGAGGCCGGTGTCATACAGGACATGACCAGGCGACCACGCGTGTCTTCCGCGTTCTGGTATTGCTTCACCGCACACTGGCGGCAAGCACCGACGCTTCCCAGCGCCGGGTGCCAGCAAAAGTACGGAATATCAAGGCCGAGAGACAGACACGCTTCAAGCAGGTTGTCCGCTCCGTTCACCTCATATTCTTTGCCGTCTACATGAATCGTAGCCATTAGCATGCTTCCAAATTAAAAAATTTAACTCACCAGCGCTCTTTCAGCAGGTTCGGCTGAATACCACCAATTCCGTGGGTATTGCTGAACGGCTGCTTGATGCCAGCTTCGAATTCTTCGCGGAAATATTTAATTGCGCTCTGCAGCGGTTCCACCGCGCCCGGTGCGTGTGCACAGAAGGTTTTACCCGGGCCCAGGAACCGACACAGTTGCTCAAGCGTCTCGATATCCCCCGGCTGGCCTTCGCCACGCTCCAGTGCGCGCAGAATTTTTACGCTCCACGGTAACCCATCGCGACACGGCGTACACCAGCCGCAGGACTCACGGGCAAAGAACTCTTCCAGGTTGCGCACCAGCGACACCATGCCAATTTTATGGTCCACCGCCATCGCCAGCGCCGTCCCCAGACGGCTGCCTGCTTTACCGATACTTTCGAACTCCATCGGCAGGTCGAGATGCGCTTCGGTCAGGAAGTCAGTTCCCGCGCCGCCAGGCTGCCAGGCTTTGAATTTCAGGCCATCGCGCATACCGCCCGCATAATCCTCAAGGATCTCACGCGCGGTAGTGCCAAACGGCAGTTCCCACAGGCCTGGATTTTTCACGCGTCCGGAAAAGCCCATCAGCTTGGTGCCAGCGTCTTTGCTCTTCGAAATGTTCTGATACCACTCGACGCCGTTAGCGAGAATCGCCGGGACGTTACACAGCGTTTCAACGTTGTTCACGCAGGTCGGCTTGCCCCAGACGCCAGAGGTCGCCGGGAATGGCGGCTTGGAACGCGGGTTCGCGCGGCGGCCTTCGAGGGAGTTAATCAGCGCGGTCTCTTCACCGCAGATGTAGCGCCCTGCCCCGGTGTGCACAAACAGTTCGAAGTCAAAACCGGTGCCCATGATATTTTTGCCGAGCAGACCGGCTTCGGTTGCTTCGGCAATGGCGCGACGCAGGTGAACCGCCGCTTCAATATATTCACCGCGCAGGAAGATGTAGCCACGGTACGCTTTCAGCGCAAACGCGGAGATCAGCATGCCTTCCACCAACAGGTGCGGCAGTTGTTCCATCAGCAGACGGTCTTTATAGGTGCCCGGCTCCATTTCGTCAGCGTTACACAGCAGGTAACGGATGTTCATGGATTCGTCTTTCGGCATCAGGCTCCATTTCAGGCCGGTAGAAAAGCCCGCGCCGCCGCGCCCCTTCAGGCCAGCGTCTTTCACCTGGTTGACGATCTCGTCCGGAGACAGACCGGTCAGCGCCTTACGCGCGCCTTCGTAACCGTTTTTGCTACGGTATTCGTCCAGCCAAACCGGCTGTTTATCATCACGCAGACGCCAGGTCAGCGGATGCGTTTCGGGAGTACGGATAATGTTTTTCATTTATACCGCTCCAGCAGTTCTGGAATCGCTTCCGGGGTCAGATGGCTGTGAGTGTCCTCATCAATCATCATGTTCGGCCCTTTATCGCAGTTCCCCAGGCAACAGGTCGGCAGCAGGGTGAAGCGACCATCGAACGTGGTTTGCCCCGGCTTGATGTTGAGTTTTTTCTCCAGCGCCGCCTGGATCCCCTGGTAACCGGTAATGTGGCATACCACGCTGTCGCAATAGCGGATCACGTGTCGGCCAACCGGCTGGCGGAAGATCTGGCTGTAAAACGTCGCCACGCCTTCGACATCGCTCGCCGGGATCCCCAGTACGTCGGCGATCGCGTAGATCGCGCCGTCCGGCACCCAGCCACGCTGTTTCTGGACGATTTTCAGCGCTTCAATGGACGCCGCACGCGGGTCTTCGTAGTGGTGCTTTTCGTGCTCAATCGCCTCACGCTCTGCCGCACTCAGCTCAAAAGCCTCGGTTTGTGGTTGTTGATTCTCGTGCATAATTAGCGGTCCACATCTGACATAACAAAATCGATACTACCCAGATGGACGATCAGGTCGGACACTAGGCTGCCGCGTACCGCCACCGGGATCTGCTGCAGGTGCGCATAGCTCGGGGTACGGATACGGGTACGATAGCTCATGGTGCTGCCATCGCTGGTCAGGTAATAACTGTTAATACCTTTGGTCGCTTCGATCATCTGGAAAGATTCATTCGCTGGCATGACCGGTCCCCAGGACACCTGCAGGAAGTGGGTGATCAGGGTTTCGATATGCTGCAGCGTGCGCTCTTTCGGCGGCGGCGTTGTCAGCGGATGATCCGCTTTGAACGGGCCTTCCGGCATGTTATTGAGACACTGCTCAAGGATACGCAGGCTCTGGCGCAACTCTTCCACTTTCAGCATTACGCGGGTATAGCAGTCGGAGACCCCGCCGCCCACCGGCACTTCAAAGTCGAAGTTTTCATAGCCAGAGTACGGACGCGCTTTACGCACATCGAAATCGATACCGGTGGCGCGCAGGGCAGCGCCCGTACAGCCCCAGTCCAGCGCCTCTTTCGCCCCATAGGCGGCAACGCCCTGGGAACGGCCTTTCAGAATGGTGTTACGCAGCGCGGCTTTTTCGTACGAGGCCAGGCGCTTCGGCATCCAGTCAAGGAATTCACGCAGCAGTTTTTCCCACCCGCGCGGCAGATCGTGCGCAACGCCGCCGATGCGGAACCACGCCGGATGCATGCGGTAACCGGTGATCGCTTCAACCACGTCATAGATTTTCTGACGATCGGTAAAGGCAAAGAAGACCGGCGTCATTGCGCCGACGTCCTGAATAAACGTCGAGATATACAGCAGATGGCTGTTAATGCGGAACAGCTCTGAGAGCATCACACGGATCACATTGACGCGATCCGGCACGGTGATGCCCGCCAGTTTTTCTACCGCCAGCACGTAAGGCATTTCGTTGACGCAGCCGCCGAGGTATTCGATACGATCGGTATACGGAATGTAGCTGTGCCAGGACTGGCGTTCGCCCATTTTTTCAGCGCCACGGTGGTGGTAGCCGATGTCCGGCACGCAGTCGACGATCTCTTCACCGTCGAGTTGCAGAACGATACGGAAAGCACCGTGAGAAGACGGGTGGTTTGGACCGAGGTTGAGGAACATGAAGTCCTCGTTTTCGGTACCACGCTGCATGCCCCAGTCTTCCGGTTTGAAGGTCAGCGCTTCCATCTCCAGATCCTGTTTCGCTTTGGTCAGCTCAAACGGATCGAATTCGGTGGCGCGCGCCGGGTAATCTTTACGCAGCGGGTGCCCTTGCCAGGTCGGCGGCATCAGCAGACGTGTCAGGTGTGGGTGACCGTCAAACTCAATACCAAACATGTCCCAGGTTTCACGCTCGTACCAGTTCGCGTTCGGGAACACTTTGGTAAATGTCGGCACGTGCAGGTCGTTTTCAGACAAGGCCACCTTGAGCATGATGTCGCGGTTGCGTTCAATGGAAATCAGGTGGTAGAAAACGGAAAAATCCGCGGCGGGTAACCCTTCGCGGTGCGTGCGCAGACGTTCGTCCATGCCGTGTAAGTCAAACAGCATGACGTAAGGTTTCGGCAGTTTCTTTAAGAAATCACCCACTTCCAGTAATTGTTCACGCTTGATCCAAACAACGGGTACCCCGGTGCGAGTCGCCTGAACGGTAAAGGCATCCGGCCCAAAACGGTTGCGCAGTTCGCCAATGACCGGGTCATCAAGGTGGTCCCGGGTCTGCCATACGGCGTCTTGCGCGGTTAAGTCGGTCATATTGTTCACCATTGCAAATGGTCCGTGGTGACTGTCGACAGAGCTTCGCGCGATTTATCCACTCATCTTTCAGACCTGAACGATTTTGTGTCTATCTAATAATTAGCGAAGTCATACGCTGCTGCCGACAGGCGCAAATTAAATCTCGTCTGGTGTACGCAGATTGGTTACTGCAATGCGTTCGCCGCGCTTACGCTCGCGCTCTGACTGCATGTTGGCGCGATAAACGCCCTGATCGCCCACCACCCAGGAGAGCGGACGGCGCTCTTTGCCGATCGAATCCTGTAACAGCATTAACGCCTGCATGTACGCTTCCGGACGAGGCGGGCAACCCGGGATGTAAACATCCACAGGGATAAATTTGTCGACCCCCTGCACAACCGAATAAATATCGTACATACCGCCGGAGTTAGCGCATGCGCCCATGGAGATCACCCATTTCGGCTCCAGCATCTGGTCATAAAGGCGCTGAATCACCGGTGCCATTTTGGTAAAGCAGGTGCCTGCCACTACCATCAGGTCAGCCTGACGCGGCGACGCACGCAATACTTCCGCGCCAAAACGCGCCACGTCATGCACGGCGGTAAACGAGGTCACCATTTCAACGTAGCAGCAGGAAAGGCCGAAGTTGTACGGCCAAATAGAGTTTTTACGCCCCCAGTTAACCATGTCATGCAGTTTGCCCATGAACACGTTTTTGTTGACTTCTTGCTCCAGGGGGTCGGTTACGATCTCCTGTTTTTGCAGGGGGTAACGGTCATTCTCACCGTTAGGATCTATGCGGGTGAGCGTATAATCCATCTTAATGCCTCGCGGTTAGCGTTGACGATTAGCGATACTGTTCGTTTCCGGGTTCATACGCTCGCGGCGTGAACGCGCGGGCGTCCAGTCCAGCGCGCCAATACGCACCAGATAAACCAGACCTGCCAGTAACACAAAAATAAAAATTGCGGCTTCCACAAAGCCAACCCAGCCGCTTTCGCGAATAGAAGTTGACCATGCGAACAGATACAGCGCTTCAACGTCGAAGATAACGAAGAACATGGCCACCAGATAAAACTTGGCGGACAGGCGTAAGCGGGCGGTGCCGACCGAGTCGATACCTGATTCAAACGGGGTGTTTTTTGACCTCGCGCGTGCGCGACCGCCTAAAAACCAACCGCCGATGAGCATCAGGCAGCACAGGCCAATGGCAACAATAAGAAAGATAGCGAATGCCCAGTGATGAGCGATGACTTCAGTGGATGTTGACATACTCATTGCTTACTCATCAAAAGTAGCGCCAAATTCTCTGCTCTTATCGGCAGATGAACGCCACATCGATTCATGGGGAGGAATAAAAAAAACCTTACAATCACTGTAGAAAATCGTTTTACACAGCCAATTGATGGGGTTTTTTACTCCTTTCTATAACCTTTTGTCAACTTTAACAAAAGTTTCCTCACATTAATTTACATGACCACAACAACCTTAACATTTAATGCGTTTTAGCGCCGTGTCGATCGACTCACTGCCTAAAATCGCGGTTGTTGAATCGTGTCCGTAGTGAGGTAAAGGAAAAAAGCGCGCCTATTTTGACAGGAATTAGGGCAAATGCCTTCCCCTAAAAGGGAGTATTTTCTTGATCTGTGACACGCTTTTGTTAATTCACCATAAAAAACAGCAACAATTTCTCGCTTTTTTTAACATGCAAAAACAGCGGTTCGGTTTTAGCGTGTTTTTTGCGCAATGGTTAAGCGTGATTTCTACTCGCTGATTTTTGAGGAATTTTGCCCTTTTTCTCCTGCCCGTTAACGATATTAGTACAAAAAAAGAACCACTGGATGTTTTTTCATCATCAGTGGCTCTTTTTTACAAACACAATTTTTAACCGTTGAACGCAAAGCGTTACTCGAAATCCCCTTCGACCAGCACCGAGTCATCTCCCCCTTCCGGGGTAATCGAACTGTATTGCCAGGGATTTTGCCAGGAATCCATCGCCTGAAAGATAACCTGCGCCAGCTCATTCTGACTGGCCGGATCGCGACAGAGCAGATACTCGGTGTCGGGCAGCGGCGGTAAACCGTCCACGGCGCCAAGCACACGCAGATCCGGGCTCATCATTTCAACCGGACGCGCCGTTACGCCAAGACCGGCCTTCACCGCCGCGCGAACCGCCGGCAGCGTAGAGGCCACATAAGCCAGACGCCAGGGAATGTTCGCGGCGTTCAGGGTCTTTAGCACCACGTCGCGAAAAGGGCTGGGATCGTCCAGTAGCACCAGCGGTACCGGTTCGCCTTTTTGCAACACATATTCCGCCGCGCAATACCAGTGGGTAGGTGAAGTGCGTAACGTCAGAAAGTCCACAGAAGTGGGACGATTGGTGGTCACGATCAGATCGACTTCCTGCGATTGCAGCATGTCGACGACATAGGCATTACGCTTCACCCTGACATCCAGCGCTAATTTCGGATAAACCGAACTAATGCGATTCAGAAGAAAAGGCAGAATGGTGTCGGCAGATTCATCAGAGGCGCCGATTGTTAATACCCCCTGAAGATTGCTGAACATCAAAGATGAGCACGCCTCATCGTTGAAACGTAAGATTTTCCGGGCATAACCCAGAAGCTGAATGCCGTGTTCCGTCAACAGTTTGTTACGACCGTGACGAGCGAAAAGTTCTTTCCCTACGAGTTGCTCAAGACGCTGCATCTGCTGGCTCACCGCCGACTGCGTACGACACACCGCAGCAGCTGCTGCTGCAAAAGTGTTCAGATCGGCAACAGCAACAAATGTTCTCAGCAGATCGAGGTCGAGGTTAATTATCGGACGATTTGCGTTTATCATAATTTTTCACTTACTGGCGGCTCATTTTGAGCTCGTTAATGCTGTGCATACAAAAACAAGCAATTCCTTTTGTAATGCGCTTCCTTAGCAGGATATCCCGATGTAACAGGGTGAAAGTAAATATGTATATCATGTGACGGGTGAAATGCTACTCCCTTTCTTCAGTAATAATACCTGACGCAATTTCTCAGGATATTTCATCAAGAACGGCCTCACCTATTAAGTGAACGCGGATTTCTACCCGAGCTGATGCCAAAATGGTAAGAACAAGAAAAGAGCCGAGCATACATCAACGAGAAATAAGCATATATGGCAGTAAGTTAGCCACATTTATCCGTCCTGAATATTAGCAAATAATGCGGACCGCACGTCATTCGTCCCTTGTATCTTAACCTAAAACCACTTTATTTATAAGCCTTAATGCGAATAATCTGATGCAAAGATTTGTTAGGTTCGGCAAACTACCTCATTAATAATAACGCGTTACGTAAAGCCTTTTTAAATATTAAATAATAATTAATATGAATTGGAGGCAATCATAAACCTTGCTTAACATTAGTTTTACAGCTAACGGTATCACCCGCTGGCCATAAACACGCTTCAGGATTAATCGTTCACTATTTACGAATTATGCAAATAACAGAGACGCAACGTTTTTCCTCTTCACGCCGTCGCGTTATTTTTCAGACAACAGAATCAGCCCCATAACAGCCAACAATTTAGCTTGTAAAACCACATACAAATAAAAATTCAGAATATAAAACCACAAAAACAGGTAATTCCAGTCATTGGCAGTAGATTCTCACTTCACAATTTTGCAAAATCTTCTTCTGCAAAGCCTTCAAAACGCACCGCTGGGGGAGTACATTGTTTCAAGCTGACTTCCACGGCAGGGAGTGGCGATAACAGCTTAAAGGTCAAGATTCATGTCCCCCATAGAAAAATCCAGCAAATTAGATAATGTCTGTTACGACATCCGCGGTCCGGTTCTGAAAGAAGCGAAACGTCTTGAAGAAGAAGGCAATAAGGTTCTTAAACTGAACATTGGCAACCCCGCCCCTTTTGGTTTTGACGCGCCCGATGAAATTCTGGTCGACGTGATCCGCAATTTGCCTACCGCACAGGGCTATTCCGACTCAAAAGGCCTTTACTCCGCGCGTAAAGCCATCATGCAGCATTATCAGGCGCGCGGGATGCGTGACGTTACTGTTGAAGATATCTACATCGGTAACGGCGTCTCTGAATTGATTGTTCAGGCGATGCAGGCGCTGCTGAATAGCGGGGATGAAATGCTGGTGCCCGCGCCGGATTATCCGCTGTGGACGGCGGCGGTCGCGCTCTCCGGCGGTAACGCCGTGCATTATCTTTGTGATGAATCTTCTGACTGGTTCCCGGATCTTGACGACATCCGCGCGAAAATCACCCCGCGCACCCGAGGCATCGTCATCATTAACCCAAACAACCCCACCGGCGCTGTCTATTCGAAAGCGTTGTTGATGGAGATCGTCGAGATCGCCCGCCAGAACAACCTGATCATTTTTGCCGATGAGATCTACGACAAAATTCTCTATGACGATGCAGAGCATCACTCCATTGCCGCCATGGCGCCGGATCTGCTGACTGTCACCTTTAACGGCCTGTCCAAAACCTACCGCGTTGCCGGTTTCCGTCAGGGCTGGATGGTGCTCAACGGGCCGAAAAAGCACGCTAAAGGGTACATTGAAGGACTGGAAATGCTGGCCTCGATGCGTCTTTGCGCCAACGTTCCGGCCCAGCACGCCATTCAAACCGCGCTGGGCGGTTATCAGAGCATCAGCGAATTTATCATGCCCGGTGGTCGTCTTTATGAGCAGCGCAACCGCGCATGGGAACTGATCAACGACATTCCAGGCGTCTCCTGCGTGAAGCCGCGCGGCGCGCTGTACATGTTCCCGAAAATCGACGCAAAACGTTTCAATATTCATGACGACCAAAAAATGGTGCTCGATTTCCTGCTGCAGGAAAAAGTGCTGCTGGTGCAGGGGACCGCATTTAACTGGCCGTGGCCGGATCACGTGCGTATTGTCACCCTACCGCGCATCGATGACATCGAAATGTCGCTAAATAAATTTGCCCGCTTCCTGTCAGGTTATCACCAGCTGTAATCCGCCCGGGCCGGATGCAATGCCTCGTTGAAGAGTATTTGCATCCGCCCCCTTTCTCTGCACACAATGACGTTCAGGTTGTTAACTCGAAAAGGTCGCTATGAAGCAGAGTCATTTTTTTGCCCACCTCTCCCGCCTCAAACTTATTAACCGCTGGCCTTTGATGCGCAATGTGCGTACGGAAAACGTCTCTGAGCACAGTCTACAGGTCGCGATGGTGGCGCATGCGCTGGCGGCGATCAAAAATCGCAAATTTGCCGGTCAGGTGAATGCCGAACGTATTGCGCTGCTGGCGATGTACCATGATGCGTCAGAGGTACTCACTGGCGATCTGCCGACGCCGGTTAAATATTTCAACTCGCAGATTGCGCAGGAATATAAAGCCATTGAAAAAATTGCCCAGCAGAAACTGGTGGATATGGTGCCCGACGAATTGCGGGATATCTTCGCGCCGCTGATTGACGAACACGCTTACAGCGATGAAGAAAAATCGATAGTTAAGCAGGCCGACGCCCTTTGCGCCTACCTGAAATGTCTGGAAGAACTGTCGGCGGGAAATAATGAGTTTCTGCTGGCGAAAACGCGGCTGGAAAAAACGCTTGCGTCCCGTCGCAGCCCGGAAATGGATTATTTTATGGCGGTCTTCGTGCCGAGTTTCCATTTGTCGCTGGATGAGATCAGTCAGGATTCACCGTTGTAAGGTTTGCCGGATGGCGCGGTTATTGACCGCCATCCGGCATGACGGGCTTGCGGTTAAAACGGGAACAGCATGGGGATCATCACCACGCACACCGCCATAACGATAACGGTAAACGGTACGCCGAGCTTCACGAAATCGCTGAAGCTATAGTTCCCCGGTCCTAACACCAGCGTGTTGACCGGCGAAGAGACCGGCGTCATAAATGCCGCGGATGCCGCCATCGCCACCACCATCGCAAACGGATAGGGTGATACGCCCATTGATTTCGCCGCTGCCAGCGCGATAGGCGCCATCAGCACCGCGGTTGCCGTATTCGAGATAAACAGGCCAATGGTGGCGCACAGTACAAACAAGCAGCCCAACATCATATACGGCCCGTAGCCGCCGCCCACGTCCATCAATCCTTTCACCACCAGATCGACGCCGCCGGTTTTTTGCAGCGCCAGCGCGAAAGGCATCATGCCGACAATCAGGATAATGCTTGGCCAGTGAATCGCTTTATAGGCGCTTTCGGCGTCAATACAGCGAAATTTGCCCATCAGCAGACAGGCGATAATCGCCGCGATGGGGTTCGGGATTTCATCGGTCAGCATCAGTGCGACCATCAGCACCAGACAGAAAATAGCGTGCGGCGCCTGGCTGTGCGCGGGCGATGCTTCGCTCACCTCTTCCGGCAGGTTCAGCGCCACAAAGTCTCGTCCCTGCTTTGCCAGCATCCCGATCAGTTTCCAGTTACCGACCACCAGAATAATGTCGCCCATCAGCAGCGGTTCGTCGACCAGCGATCCTTCGATTGCCACGCCGTCACGCTTCAGGCCAACCACGTTCAGCCCATAGCGGGTACGAAAGCCGATCTCTCGTACCGACTTGCCGATCAGCTCCGATTCTGGAATCAGCGAGATCTCCGCCATGCCAACGTCCAGCGCCTGATCGGAGAAATATTCGCCGCGCAGCACCATCGGCTCCAGAAGTTGTTCACTACAGAACTCCCGCAGATCGACATCGGCGGCGGACATATCAATTAACAAAACGTCACGCGCACGAAATTCAGATACCCCATTGACGTTGACGATCACCCGGCGAAAACGCCGCCAACGCTCGACGCCAATCACGTTAGCGCCGTAGCGTTCGCGCAGTTTGAGATCGTCAAGGCGCTGACCAATCATCGGCGACCCGGGGCGGATCGCCAGCCGGCGCGCTCGCCCGGTCAGACGGTACTCTTTGATCAGATCGCGGAAGGTGCGGCGTTTCCAGCCATCACGCTGCTGCGCCTGTGGATCGCCTTTCAGCATGAAGCGCATCAGCAGCATATAGAAAATACCCAGTACCAAGACCACCAGCCCGATGGGGGTGACGCTGAAAAAACTGAATCCGCTAAACCCTTCACGCAGAAGTTCGCTGTTCACCACCAGGTTTGGCGGCGTCGCCACCAGCGTCATCATGCCGCTGATAAGCCCGGCAAAACTGAGCGGCATCATCAGGCGCGACGGCGAGGTTTGCATACGCATGGAGACGCTTAACACCACCGGGATAAAAATGGCAACCACTCCGGTGGAACTCATAAAGGCGCCCAGCCCGGCCACGGTCAGCATCAATAGCACCAGCATTTTGATTTCGCTGCTGCCAGCCATTTTAACCAGCCAGGTGCCCATAACAGTGGCGACGCCGGTACGCACCAGCCCGTCGCCGATAATAAACAGCGCGGCAATCAACACCACGTTCGGATCGCTAAAGCCAGAAAAGGCTTCGCTGAGGGTCAGCGTTCCACTCAAAACAAACGCCACGATGACCAGCAAAGCAACCGCGTCCATACGCACTCTGCCCGTCGCAAATAACACTACGGCAATAGCCAGTAATGAAAGAACCCAAATCAATTCACCGTTCACAACCTATCCTTGTCAGATGAGAAGATGGCATGATTCTGCCATAAAAAAGCCCCGACAAGCCGGGGCGAAATCATGATCAGGTATTGCTGAGTACAACCACATTGCCCTTCGGCTGTTTCGTCACCGAAAGCTGCTCGAGGCTGGTCAGCGCAAAATCGACGTCCGCCAGACGTGGGGTGTCTACCGGAGCATTAACGGCGATAACATGGCAGCCAGCCGCTAAGCCCGATAACACGCCCGCAGGCGCGTCTTCCACCACCGCACATTCATGGGGCGCCAGGCCCAACAGCTGCGCGCCCAGCAGATAGGCGTCCGGTTCCGGCTTGCCGCGTTTGACACGCTCGGCGGTCACAAAAACCTCCGGTGCGGGGAGCCCTGCCACCTGATGGCGGGCGCGGGCAACGGGCATAGAGCCAGAGGTGACAATCGCCCACGGGATCCCGGATTTATTCAGATGGTTGAGCAAGGCAATCGCCCCCGGCAGCGCAGTGATGCCGGCCGTTTCCGTGGCTTCAATTTGCTCCAGACGCGTAAACTCAGCGGCGATTTCCGCTTCAGGCTTACCTGCCATAAAATGACGCAGCGAGGTAATCGCCTGCTTGCCATGAATAAAACCGAGCACCTCATCGTGCGCCAGGCCAAAACGATCGGCCCAGTTACACCATGCTCGCTCGACGGCGGGGAGTGAATCGACCAGCGTTCCATCCAGATCAAACAGAAAGCCTTTACACTGCACGTGTACCTCCTCAGCCGTTGATAATTTGATTAATTTCGTTGGCGCTCAGGTGGTATTGACGCGGGCAGGCGTGCCATGCGCTCAGCATGCGCTGGTACTTCTCCCACATGGGGGTTTGCGCGTTGAAGCCGTGCGTGCCGGCGTCAAAATGGGTATAGCGTCCTTCGACATTGACCATAAAACGAACATAGCCGAGGTAACGCGCCTCTGTGGCGGCGTCGAAGCCGAGGAAGGTCACGCGACGTTCGTCGATGCTTTGCGCATCTTTCAGGTTAGCCCAGGAAACATGCAGCGCGTGGTACATCTCCATGATGTCGATCACCGTGCGGCAGGTCTCTTCTTTAAGCTCGCCAAACTCGCGATCCAGTTCGCGCATTTGCAGGCCATAACCGCGTTCAATAATGGTTTGCAGGCGACGATAACGCTCGGCGTTGGTCGGGTCGAGCATGGTCATCATTTTGTACTGGTTAGACAAAATAAGACGTTGAGCGTTGGTCATTTCCATTTGGGACTCCTGTATCACTCTACTGCGGTGAAAAAAGTGAAAAAAAAGAAGGCATCAATATGCCTTCTTTTATATGCGTAATCCGGGGTCAATTACAAATCATCAAGGAAAGTTTTATCCAGTTGTTTGAAGGCGCGCTTAAGCGTGTCAGCCAGCGCCTGGTAGTCCGGCTTGCCTTCAACCGGGGCCAGCGCCTGTCCGGCTTCCTGTAATTTGCCCCTGACTTCGTAAAACCAGTTCAAAATTGTGGGCGGTAGCGGCGTGACGGAACGTTTACCCAGCCACCACAGCCCCTGCATGGGTAAACTGAGCGCGAACAGCGCGGTGGCGACGGCCGGTCCCAATTGACCGCCGAGGGCGATTTGCCAGCACAGGGTAAAAACGGCAATCGGCGGCATAAAGCGGATGGCGTAGCGGGTCATCCGAATAACGCGATTCTCCACAAAGACGGGCGCAAGGCGCTTTTCCATCGGCCACGTCTTCGAGTAGTGCTGCCCCCGGCGAAAAAGGCTGAAAAAATTTACGGAGCGGTGATCCGGCGTCGACATGGCTTACCTCAACTTCACATATAAAAATTCAAAAAATTGTGCAAAACAACAACTATGAGGGACAACGTTCAAAACATTTTGTCATTGCTACCCACTATCAGGTATCCTGTAGCGGCCTGTCATTGGCCTGTAGTCCAAAAGTATTGAGTCGTCAAATTGACATATAGTATGCCATTGGCTGAAAAATACGCAAAATGGCATAGACTCATAGGTATTTCTTCCATCATGCCAAAAAAGACAACTGCGCATGATGTTAATCATAAATGTCAGCGTCACACTGCGCTACGCTCTATGGCTCCCTGACGTTTTTTTAGCCACGTATCAATAATAGGTACTTCCATGTCGAGTAAGTTAGTACTGGTTCTGAACTGCGGTAGCTCCTCACTGAAATTTGCAATCATCGATGCAGTTAATGGTGAAGAATACCTTTCTGGTTTAGCCGAATGTTTCCATCTTCCAGAAGCCCGTATCAAATGGAAAATGGACGGCAGTAAACAAGAAGCGGCTTTAGGCGCAGGCGCCGCTCACAGTGAAGCGCTGAACTTTATCGTTAATACTATTCTGGCACAAAAACCAGAACTGTCTGCGCAGTTGACTGCAATCGGTCACCGTATCGTACACGGCGGCGAGAAGTACACCAGCTCCGTCGTTATTGATGACTCCGTGATTCAGGGTATCAAAGATTCCGCCTCTTTTGCACCGCTGCATAACCCGGCCCACCTGATCGGTATCGCCGAAGCACTGAAATCCTTCCCGCAGCTGAAAGACAAGAACGTCGCCGTGTTTGACACCGCGTTCCACCAAACGATGCCGGAAGAATCTTACCTGTATGCCCTGCCGTACAGCCTGTACAAAGAACACGGCGTTCGTCGTTATGGCGCACACGGCACCAGCCACTTCTTCGTGACTCAGGAAGCGGCAAAAATGCTGAACAAGCCGGTTGAAGAACTGAACATCATCACCTGCCACCTGGGCAACGGCGGTTCCGTTTCCGCTATCCGTAACGGCAAGTGCGTTGATACCTCTATGGGTCTGACTCCGCTGGAAGGTCTGGTGATGGGTACCCGTTCCGGCGATATCGATCCGGCGATTATCTTCCACCTGCACGACACCCTGGGCATGAGCGTTGACCAGATCAACAAGATGCTGACCAAAGAGTCCGGCCTGCTGGGTCTGACCGAAGTGACCAGCGATTGCCGTTATGTCGAAGACAACTACGCGACCAAAGAAGACGCCAAGCGCGCGATGGACGTTTACTGCCACCGCCTGGCGAAATACATCGGCTCCTACACCGCGCTGATGGAAGGTCGTCTGGACGCTGTCGTGTTCACCGGGGGCATTGGTGAAAACGCCGCGATGGTTCGCGAACTGTCTCTGGGCAAACTGGGCGTGCTGGGCTTTGAAGTCGATCACGAACGTAACCTGGCCGCACGCTTCGGTAAATCTGGCTTCATCAACAAAGAAGGCACCCGTCCTGCAGTGGTGATCCCAACCAACGAAGAACTGGTTATCGCGCAAGACGCGAGCCGTCTGACTGCCTGATACCACACCGCCAGCCACCATGCTGGCGGTGCTGTTTTGTCACCCGCCGATGTCGGCGGTAACGAAAGAGGATAAATCGTGTCCCGAATTATTATGCTGATCCCTACCGGAACCAGCGTCGGCCTGACCAGCGTCAGCCTCGGCGTCATCCGTGCTATGGAACGCAAAGGCGTTCGTCTGAGCGTCTTTAAGCCCATCGCTCAGCCGCGTGCTGGCGGCGATGCGCCAGACCAGACCACCACTATCGTTCGCGCGAACTCCAATCTGCCAGCGGCTGAACCGTTGAAGATGAGCCACGTTGAATCTCTGCTTTCCAGCAATCAGAAAGATGTGCTGATGGAAGAGATCATCGCGAACTACCACGCGAACACCAAAGACGCGGAAGTCGTGCTGGTTGAAGGTCTGGTTCCGACCCGTAAACACCAGTTCGCGCAGTCTCTGAACTACGAAATCGCAAAAACGCTGAACGCGGAAATCGTTTTCGTCATGTCTCAGGGTACCGACACCCCGGAACAGCTGAACGAGCGTATCGAACTGACGCGCAGCAGCTTCGGCGGCGCTAAAAACACCAACATCACGGGCGTTATCGTTAATAAACTGAACGCGCCGGTGGATGAACAGGGCCGTACCCGTCCGGACCTGTCCGAGATTTTTGACGACTCTTCCAAAGCGCAGGTGATCAAAGTTGATCCGGCTAAACTGCAAGAATCCAGCCCGCTGCCGGTTCTGGGCGCGGTGCCGTGGAGCTTTGATCTGATCGCCACCCGTGCGATCGACATGGCGCGTCACCTGAACGCGACCATCGTCAACGAAGGCGATATCAACACCCGTCGCGTGAAATCTGTGACCTTCTGCGCGCGCAGCATTCCGCACATGCTGGAGCACTTCCGCGCCGGTTCTCTGCTGGTCACATCCGCAGACCGTCCTGACGTGCTGGTTGCCGCCTGCCTGGCCGCGATGAACGGCGTGGAAATCGGCGCCCTGCTGCTGACCGGCGGCTACGAAATGGACGCGCGCATTTCTAAACTGTGCGAGCGCGCATTTGCGACCGGCCTGCCGGTATTCATGGTGAACACCAATACCTGGCAGACCTCCCTGAGCCTGCAGAGCTTCAACCTGGAAGTGCCGGTTGACGATCACGAGCGCATCGAGAAAGTTCAGGAGTACGTGGCTAACTACATCAACGCTGACTGGATTGACTCTCTGACCGCGACTTCCGAGCGTAGCCGCCGTCTGTCTCCGCCGGCGTTCCGCTATCAGCTGACCGAACTGGCGCGTAAAGCCGGTAAGCGTGTGGTCCTGCCGGAAGGCGACGAGCCGCGTACCGTGAAAGCGGCGGCGATCTGCGCTGAACGCGGTATCGCAACCTGCGTACTGTTAGGTAACCCGGATGAAATCAACCGCGTTGCCGCTTCTCAGGGCGTTGAGCTGGGTGCCGGCATTGAAATCGTTGACCCGGAAGTGGTTCGCGAAAGCTATGTCGCTCGTCTGGTCGAACTGCGTAAGAGCAAAGGCATGACCGAAACCGTTGCCCGCGAACAGCTGGAAGACAACGTGGTGCTCGGTACGCTGATGCTGGAGCAGGATGAAGTTGACGGTCTGGTGTCCGGTGCGGTTCACACCACCGCGAACACTATCCGTCCGCCTCTGCAGCTGATCAAAACCGCACCGGGTAGCTCCCTGGTTTCTTCCGTGTTCTTTATGCTGCTGCCGGAACAGGTATATGTTTACGGCGACTGCGCGATCAACCCGGATCCGACCGCTGAGCAACTGGCTGAGATCGCCATTCAGTCCGCTGAATCGGCAATTGCTTTCGGTATCGAACCGCGCGTGGCGATGCTCTCCTACTCTACCGGTACCTCTGGTGCAGGTAGCGACGTAGAGAAAGTCCGTGAAGCGACCCGCATTGCGCAGGAAAAACGTCCTGACCTGATGATCGACGGTCCGCTGCAGTACGACGCGGCGGTAATGGCTGACGTGGCGAAATCCAAAGCGCCGAACTCCCCGGTTGCCGGTCGCGCTACCGTGTTTATCTTCCCGGATCTGAACACGGGTAACACCACCTACAAAGCGGTACAGCGTTCAGCCGACCTGATCTCCATCGGGCCGATGCTGCAGGGTATGCGCAAGCCGGTGAACGACTTGTCTCGTGGCGCGCTGGTAGACGATATCGTCTACACTATCGCACTGACCGCGATTCAGTCTTCCCAGCAGGGCTAATCGCTTTCCCCCTCTCGCCACTTAAGCGAGTAACGGGGCTCATACCGTCCGGATGTGCAAGCATCCGGATTTTTTTTGCCTAAAAATCCCCCACTGTGCGGTAGCAAATTCTGAAACCGGCATAAAAAACGCGCTTACAAATTGCATTTATATTCATCAAAATGCATACTTATTCCATTAAAACGCTACATGGAAGGTATGCTATGTCCTCGGTTTCATCCTCTCACCCCACGCAACGCAGAAAATTCGCTATGCCCGATACGCTGGTGATCATTTTTTTCGTGGCGATTTTTACCAGCCTCCTGACTTGGCTGATCCCAGCCGGGCAATTTGACACGCAGAAAATTCACTATCAGGTGGAAGGCGTTGAGAAAAGCCGCCAGGTTGTCGATCCTGCGTCGTTTCGCATCGTGACCGACGCGTCAGGTGAAGCGCAGTATAACCGGGTACAGTTCTTCTCGACCGGCGACGCCGGAGCGGGACTCATGAACTTTCCCTTTGAAGGGCTCACGGCAGGCGATAAATACGGTTCCGCCATTGGTATTATCATGTTTATGCTGGTGATTGGCGGCGCTTTTGGCATCGTCATGCGCACAGGCACCATCGATAACGGTATCCTCGCGCTAATTAACCGGACCAAAGGCAATGAAATCCTGTTCATACCGGTGCTGTTTATGCTCTTTTCCCTCGGTGGCGCAGTGTTCGGTATGGGAGAAGAGGCGGTCGCCTTCGCTATTATCATCGCCCCGCTGATGGTTTGCTTAGGGTATGACAGTATTACCACGGTACTGGTGACCTATGTCGCAACCCAGGTCGGCTTCGCCACGTCATGGATGAACCCGTTCAGCGTGGTCATTGCGCAGGGGATTGCCGGTGTTCCCGTACTTTCCGGCTCGGGGCTGCGCATTATCATCTGGCTGCTGGCGACACTGCTGGCGATGGCCTTCACGCTGCTTTACGCGTCACGGATCCGTAAATCGCCGGAGCGCTCTGCCTGCTGGCAGTCTGACCGTTTTTTCCGCGAACAGCAGCAGCAGATTACACAGCGCAAGCTGGGCGCGGGAGACTGGCTGGTATTAGCGATCCTAACCGCCGCTATCGGCTGGGTGATATGGGGCGTTATCGTCCACGCCTGGTTTATTCCTGAAATCGCCAGTCAGTTCTTCACGATGGGCATCGTTATCGGCCTGATCGGCGTGGTGTTTCGTCTCAACGGCATGACGCTAAACGATATGGCGAACGCCTTCACCGAAGGGGCGAAAATCATGATTGCCCCCGCGCTGCTGGTCGGCTTCGCCAAAGGCATTATGCTGTTGCTGGGTAACGGCGACGCCAGCACGCCGAGCGTGTTGAATACTCTCCTTAACGCTATCGCTGGCGGCATTGGCGAGCTGCACACCGCGGTCGCCGCCTGGTTTATGCTGCTGTTCCAGACGCTGTTCAACTTCTTCGTCACCTCGGGTTCAGGCCAGGCGGCGCTGACCATGCCGCTGATGGCTCCGCTCAGCGATCTGGTCGGCGTTAATCGCCAGGTAGCCGTGCTGGCGTTTCAGTTAGGCGACGGGTTCAGCAATATTATTTACCCTACCTCGGCATCGTTAATGGCGACGCTTGGCGTTTGCCGGGTCGATTTCCGCAGTTGGATTAAGCCCGCGCTGGCCCTGGCTGGTCTGCTGTTTGCCTTCTCCAGCGTGCTGGTGGTTGGCGCGCAGATCATGGGCTACCAGTAACGAAACATGCCGGATGGCGCTGTCGTCATCCGGCATCAACCTCACGCCATCACAGCAGTGATTTTGCGGCTTCGACAATCGCGGCGGCAGTCAGCCCGTATTCCTCCTGCAAAAAATCCTGCGTGCCAACCTGGCCGTAACGTTCTTTTACGCCGACCCGACGCATGGGCACCGGACAGGTTTCCACCAGCACTTCCGCCACCGCCGACCCCAGTCCGTTGTGTATACTGTGGTTCTCGCAGGTCACGATGCGTCCCGTTTTCTCGGCGTAGTTTTTCACCAGCATCCGATCGATAGGTTTCAGGGTGAACATGTCGATCACCGCGGCGCTGACCCCGTTTCTCTCCAGCTGCCGCGCCGCCTCCAGCGCTTCGGCCACCATGATTCCGTTAGCAATCAGGGTGATATCATTACCTTCCCGCAGCACGTTGCCTTTACCGATGGTAAACGTCGAGCCGGGCGCGTAGATACTCGGCGCCTGTTTACGAATGGTGCGGACCCAGTAGAATCCCTCAAGGTCGATGAGCTGACGCAGGATATCCTCAAACATCACCGCATCCGTCACCTCCAGCACAATGGCGTGCGCCAGTCCACGCACGATCCCCATATCTTCAAACGACATGTGCGTACCGCCGTTATGACAGGCGGTGACGCCCGCATCCGAGGCGATCACCTTGACGTTATTTCGCTGGTAGTCCAGCGACATAAACAGCTGATCGAAACAGCGGCGGCTGGCAAACGCAGTGAAGGTATGCACGAACGGCTTGCGCCCGGTTAACGCCAATCCCGCGGCGGTGCCAATCACGTTAGCTTCCATAATGCCGCAGTTAATCACATGCTGCGGGTAATCACGGGCTACGCCATCCATCGCCATTGAACTCATCAGGTCTGCTTCCAGCGCGATGATCGGGCTGCCGTCTTTTATCTGCCGGGCCACGAATCCGGCGTACACCTTGCGCATCTCCACGCGATCTTTTTGTCCTGTGGGCGCGAGATTAATCATGCGTGACCTCCAGTTGGCGAATGGCGTTATTCAGGGTTTGCTTCATGTCCTCTGTCAGGCGCAGGTGATGAGAATTGCTCAACTGTTCAAGACATGGCACCCCTTGCCCTTTAATGCTGTCAAGAATGATTACCCGTGGGCGGGCCTGCGCCTCGGGAACAGGCTGGACGGCAGCCAGTAGCGCCGGTATATCATCGCCCTTCACCGTGATGGTATCGAAGCCAAACGCGCGGAATTTTGCATCAAGGCTGAACGGGCGAATAATTTCATCTAACTCGCCGTCCAGTTGCTGCTTATTCCAGTCAACAAACACCGTCAGGTTGTTGAGGCAATGATGAGCAATAAACTGAAACGCTTCCCAGCACTGTCCTTCGTTCAGCTCACCGTCGCCGACAATACAGAAGACCCGGTTCGGACGCTGCGCCAACTTATGCGAGAGCGCCATTCCGGCGGCGATGGAGATCCCCTGCCCCAGCGATCCCGTGGTCGCGTCCACGCCACGGGTTTTCAGCCGATCCGGATGACTGGGCAGCCGGGTGCCGTTCTGATTCAGCGTGTTCAACTCGTCGATCGGGAAATAGCCTTTGATCGCCAGCGTGCTGTAAAGCGCCGGTCCCGCGTGCCCTTTCGAGAGAACAAAGTTATCGCGTTCCGGCCAGTCCGGATCGGCCGGATCGATTTTCATTACCGCGCCGTACAGTACCGCGAGGGTTTCCACCACCGACATACTGCCGCCATAGTGGCCGAAGCCCAGATGGGTGAGTGATTTCAGGGTAGCAACGCGAATATCCCGCGCCAACTGCGTCACTTCTTTTACATTCATGGTTTGGCTCCGTTATTTTCCGCTGAGTGACCTGTCGCCGTCTTGTTCTTTGCGAACAGATTCCAGAGGACCAGTACAACAAACAATCCGACCACCAGCCCGGTGATCGCCAGAGGCGACAGGTAGCGGGCCAGGTTACCGAGCACAATGCCAATCGCGCCAAAGTCGGCATCCGAGAAGGTGGTGTTGGCAAAGCCGATAGCGCCGAGTACCGGCAAGAGCAGCACCGGGAGGAAGGTAATCAACAGACCGTTGGCGAACGCGCCGAGCATAGCGCCACGACGGCCGCCGGTGGCATTACCGAACACCCCCGCCGTCGCTCCCGTGAAGAAGTGCGGCACGACGCCTGGCAATATCAGCACCAGCTTCATTTGCCCGAGCAGAAACAGCCCCACCAACCCACCGAGGAAGCTAAACAGAAAGCCGATCAGCACAGCGTTGGGGGCATAGGGATACACCACCGGGCAATCCAGCGCTGGACGCGCGTTGGGCACCAGTTTTTCAGAGAAGCCGGTGAACGCCGGAACAATTTCCGCAAGGATGAGGCGAACCCCTTGCAGGATAATGAACACCCCGGCGGCAAAAGTAATCGCCATGATGATGGCGTAGACCAGATAGTTCTGCCCGCCGCTGAAGGTGCTTTCCACATACTCCCGACCGGCGCTAACCGCCATGATCAGATAGATGATCATCATGGTCAGCGAAATGGAGATCGAACTGTCGCGCAGGAAGCTTAAATTCTTCGGCAGATTCATTTCTTCGGTCGAACGGGAGCCTTTACCGCACACGCTGCCGATCCAGCCTGACAGCACATACCCCAGGGTACCGAAGTGACCAAAGGCAATGTCGTCGCTACCCGTGATGCGTTTCATGTAGCGTTGCGCCAATGCCGGGAAGAAGGCCATCACCAACCCGAGGATCAGCGAGCCGGTAAAGACCAGCCCCGCCCCCTCAAAACCGGCGACGGTCAGGATCACGCCGATCATACAGGCCATGTAAAAGGTGTGGTGCCCGGTTAAAAATATGTATTTCAGCCGCGTAAAGCGCGCGACAATAATATTCGCCACCATTCCGAACGCCATAATCAGTGCGGTAGCGGCACCGTATTTTTCCAGTGCAATCGAGACAATCGCTTCATTATTCGGAATAATCCCCTGGATAGTAAAAGCGTGTTCAAACATACCGCCTAACGGATTTAATGAGCCGACCAGAACGGTAGCCCCGCCGCCAAGAACAATAAACCCCAGAATTGTTTTAATGGTTCCCTTTACGACATCCGAAAAGGCTTTCTTTTGCGCCACCAGGCCAATAAGCGCAATTAAGCCGACCAGTACCGAAGGCACTTTAAGAATATCAACAACAAAATTCAGCGTTTCAAGGATAAACATAGCCACCTCGATGCATATTTGCGGTCACGCTGTGGTGAGACAGCGCGAAGGATTGGGTGCAGACAGAATTATTGTTTATCGAACCATGCCCGTAGCTGTGTTTCGAGTTCATTGATATCGATAATGTTATTGATTACCACCAGTTGCGCCTCGGGCACGCTGGCGCTGGCGGCAATATCTTTCGCCATCACAAAGAGATCGGCGGCGCCCGGCGTCGCCGAGGAGAGATCGGAATGTTCCACCTCAGCGTCAATATTGAGTTTTTTGAGCACCTTTTTAATATTCATTTCGACCATAAAACTGCTGCCCAGGCCGGAGCCACAAATAGCCATAATTTTCATTGTTATTACCTTTTTTAAGTAGAGTTTGTTCGCATCACGCGCAGGCGTAATGTTTCATCAATACAGGGGCATGCGTAAAATTAATAACGTGAAATTATTTTTTTAATCTCCTCCAGGGTGGCTGCCTGATGTAATTTCGCCAGATCGTCATCGTTTGAAAATAATTCAGCCAGGGCCGAAATCATTTCGATATGGCTGTGTTTATCCGCTGCGGCTAATAAAATAATAATATCAACCGGATCATTTTCTCCTGCGCCAAACGACACGCCGTCCGAAAGCTTCAGCAACGATAAGCCGATAGCCTTTGCGCCTTCCTCCGGGCGGGCATGCGGCATCGCCAGCCCGGGCGCCAGCACATAATACGGCCCCAGCTTCTGATGTTGTGCGACGATAGCGCTAACATAATCAGGCGTAATGACGCCCGCCTTCAGCAGCGGCCCGGCGCAAATCCCAAGCGCTTCCCGCCAGTCGCTCACCTGCTCGCGCAGTTGAATCGTGTTATCCGTTAACCAGGTTTCAAGCACGATCGTCCCTCTCTCTTGGCTTAACATGAGCAAACTTTATTCAACCCCAACCACCTTATCTGCGATCGCAATCACAAAGATAGCGCTATCAAACGCTATCGTTCAGATATGTGATAGCGCTATCAAAAACAGATTGCTGTGTGAAATCAGAGCAAACAAGGACAATTAAGGCGTATACTGCGCTAAACGTGACGCAAAGAACGATCATAAAAAAGCGTCTCAACTGGTTGTAATTGCGCAGGAATTTGTATGTCTCTAACCCGAAAACGGCGTAGTACCGGTAAAGTGACCATCGCCGATGTCGCACAGCTTGCGGGTGTCGGCACCATGACCGTCTCGCGTGCCTTGCGCACGCCGGAGCAGGTTTCCGATAAACTGCGGGAGAAAATCGACGCGGCTGTCCACGAGCTGGGATATATGCCGAATCTCGCCGCCAGCGCGCTGGCGTCAGCATCGTCACGTACCATTGCGATGGTGGTGCCAAATCTTGCCGAAGCAGGATGTTCAGAAATGTTTGCCGGATTGCAGCATATTCTGCAACCCGCCGGATACCAGATCATGCTGGCGGAATCCCGTCACCGTCTTGAGCAGGAAGAAAAACTGCTGGAAACGCTGCTGGCTTCCAATATCGCCGCGGCGATATTGCTCAGCGTCGAGCACAGCGACACCATCCGACACTGGCTAAAGAACGCGTCGATTCCGGTCATGGAGATCGGCGCGATCCGTACCGATCCCATTGATATGAATATCGGGATTGATAACGTGGCCGCCATGTTTGAGCTGACGGAGATGCTGATTCAACGTGGCTACCAGAACATTGGCCTGCTGTGTGCGAATCAGGAACAGTGGATCTTTCAACAGCATTTGCAGGGCTGGTATAAAGCGATGCTGCGCCATCATATGTCGCCCAACCGGGTGATTAACGCCGCCCTGCCGCCCAATTTTTCCACCGGGGCTTCGCAACTGCCGGAGTTTATCCTGGCGTGGCCGGAACTGGATGCGCTGGTCTGCGTGTCGGATGAACTGGCCTGCGGCGTCCTGTATGAATGCCAGCGCCGACGGATTAAAGTCCCTGACGACCTGGCGGTTGTGGGGTTTGGCGACAGCGACGTCAGCCGGGTCTGTCAGCCGCCGCTGACCACGATGGCGGTTCCGCACCGCAAAATCGGTCTTGAGGCCGGACGGGCCTTACTGGAAAGAATTCAGGATGGAAACTGGCGCGATCAACAGCCGATCGCCTCCAGTTTATGTCTGCGGGACAGTTGCTGAGGCGTTATTCCGCCTCTTCCTGTTTTTCTTGCTGTTCTTCTTGTTGCCGCTCACCTTTTGCAGACTCGTTTTTGGCGTTGCGGGTCATCCACAGCGCCAGCGCTTTTAGTGAGTCCGGGGTGAATTCGTCACAGCGGGCGGTAATTTCCTCCGGCGTCAGCCAGCATACTTCGCTGACCTCTTCCTCCTGCAAGGCGAAGGGGCCATGCGACACGCAGCTAAACAGCGCGCCCCAGACGCGGCAATGCTCATCTTCAAAGTAGAACTGACCGTGTTCAGCGAACGGAACGCCCGCAATGCCCAGTTCCTCCTCCGCTTCGCGGCGGGCAGAGTCTAACAGTTGTTCGTCTGCCTGAACGACGCCACCGGCCGTGGCGTCTAACATGCCAGGTAAAAAGTCCTTTGTCTCGGTACGACGCTGCACCAGAATTTTGCCCATCCCATCGTGTACCACGATATAGGTTGCACGATGACGCAGGCACTGCGCTCGCATCTGTTCCCGGCTGGATTGTGCGATGACTTCGTTGTCTTCATTCACAATATCCACCCATTCCGTACTTGCCAAACGACGCTGTTCCACCATCAGGAAACCTTCTTTTTCTTAGCACTCTGCGGCGCATTTACATATGTGGGGGTAAATTACGAATTAATCGCCACCTGCGCAATGATACTTTGATCATTGAGTGCGATTACGCTCAATACATTATCGTCCAGCATTCCGTAGCTCGCCGGATGGCCGCCCTTCGGTATGCTCACGGAGCCAGGATTGAAATGGTATATATCGCCCCGCTTTTCTGCCACCGGCAGATGAGTATGTCCATACACCAGCACATCGTTGGACTGCAGCGCTGGCAGATTTTCCGCTCCAAAAAGATGACCGTGGGTCAAAAAGAGCCGCTGGTTTTCCAGTAACGCCTGCTGCCACGGCGCGGTGAGCGGAAAGTGGAGCAACATCTGATCCACTTCGCTGTCGCAGTTGCCGCGCACGGCGATAATCCGCGACGCATATTCGTTCAACCGCCCGGCGACCTCAGCAGGCGCGTAGCCTTCAGGTAAGGCGTTACGCGGCCCATGATTCAGTATATCACCCAGTATCACCAGCCATTGCGCGCCGCTGCGAGCAAACAGCGCCAGCACGCGCTCAGTGGCCGGTAAGGAACCGTGAATATCGGATGCAAACATCAGTTTCATCACGTCCTCCGCATCATAAAAAAACCGCACTATGATACTGGATTGTAGACCCTTTTTCAGCCCGTACGCTTAGCGGAAAGCGCAATATATCGCTGGACAGAAGCGCGCTGCCATTGAAACGCGGCATATTCCGCCAGCGGCGTCGGCACGTCGTCACCGTTGAGCGCCAGACGGTTGATCATCAGCGCCAGATCGGTGTCCGCCAGACACCATTCACCGAACAGGTTCGGCGTCCCGTCAGCCAGCAGATGGCTCGCCGTGGCAAACAGCTTTTCCACGCTGGCTTTCCCGGCGTCGCTTAATGGCCCTTTCTTGACGCCGCCGAACACCACATCCGTCGGGCGCTCCTCGCGGACAGGCATCAGGTCGCTTCGGAGCCACGCCTGAATCTGCCGCGCCCGGGCGCGTTTCTCAAGATCGAGAGGATAGATGCGCTCCCATGTCGGCGGCGCAAAGCGATCTTCCAGATATTCCGCAATAGCTGACGACTCGCTAAGTTCGAACCCGTCAATCTCCAGCAGCGGTACCCGACGCGTCTGGGCGTAACCCTGCCAGCCAGGCGCGAGATGTTCACCGCGATCCAAATCCACCGTTTTCAGGGTAAAAGGAAGCCCCTTTTCCTGGAGCGCGACGTAAGCAGACAGCACGTAAGGGGAGAAAAAATTGGCGTCTGACCAGAGGGTAATCACAGGTTTACTCATAGCTTCCTCGATGTTGATGGTTTTTTTTCTTTCAACATAAAGCGTCTTTCGTTCGCTGTCACCTGATGAAATCTCACACAACACGCCAGGCTTTCTATACTTGTGGTTGTCTCGTAGATAAAACGCTTGCTGGAGCTGAAATGATCGATCTCTATTACGCCCCTACGCCCAATGGACACAAGATTACGCTCTTTCTTGAAGAAGCCGAAATGGACTACCGACTGATCAAAGTCGATATCAGTAAGGGCAACCAGTTTCGTCCCGATTTCCTGGCGATATCGCCCAATAACAAAATTCCCGCGATTGTCGATCGCGCCCCTGCGGACGGCGGCGCGCCGCTTAGTCTTTTTGAGTCTGGCGAAATTTTGCTTTACCTGGCGGAAAAAAGCGGCATGTTACTGAGCGGCGAGCTGCGCGAGCGTCATATTACGCTGCAGTGGCTGTTCTGGCAGGTTGGCGGGCTTGGGCCAATGCTGGGGCAAAATCATCATTTCAATCATTTCGCGCCGCAGGCCATCCCGTATGCTATCGAGCGTTACCAGGTGGAAACTCAGCGGCTGTATAACGTGCTCAATAAACGTCTGGAAGCTTCTCCGTGGCTGGGCGGCGAGCATTACAGCATCGCGGATATTGCCTGCTGGCCGTGGATCAATGCCCATCAGCGTCAACGCATCGATCTGGAAATGTACCCGGCGGTAAACAACTGGTTCCAGCGTATCCGCTCGCGTCCGGCCACCGAACGTGCGCTGATGCAGGCGCAACTTAATCCTGAGACGTTGAAAGGATAACGCGCGGCGGTTCTCGTGTATGATGCGAAGGTTCATATATGGAGAACTCTGCAATGTCTCAACCTGACGCTATTATTCGTATAAAAAACCTTCGCTTACGCACCTTTATCGGTATCAAAGAAGAAGAGATCACTAACCGCCAGGATATTGTGATCAACGTTGCGATTCATTATCCGGCAGAAAAAGCGCGGGTCAGCGAAGATATTAACGATGCGTTGAATTACCGTACCATCACGAAAAGCATTCTTCAGCACGTCGAAAACAACCGTTTTTCGTTGCTGGAAAAATTAACGCAGGATGTGCTCGACATCGCACGCGAACACCACTGGGTCACTTATGCTGAAGTGGAAATCGATAAGCTTCACGCGTTACGTTATGCCGATTCGGTATCTATGACCTTAAGCTGGCGGCGTTAGTCGCCTTTACGGGAGGCTGCATGAACATACTGGTTACCGGAGGAACAGGTCTTATCGGCGGACACCTTATCCCGCGTCTGTTGGCGCTCGGGCATCAGGTGACGGTTCTCACTCGCAGCCCCGAAAAAGCCCGGGATCGGCTCGACAGTCGGGTGGCGCTCTGGACCACCCTGGACGATAAAAAGCAGCTTGATGATGTCGACGCGGTGATCAATCTTGCGGGTGAGCCGATTGCCGACAAGCGCTGGTCGAGCGCACAAAAGGAGCGTCTTTGCCAGAGTCGCTGGCGCATCACGCAGAAACTGGCGGATCTGGTTAATGCCAGCGAGACGCCGCCCTCGGTACTGATTTCCGGCTCCGCTACCGGCTATTACGGTGATTTGGGTGAAGTGGTGGTGACCGAGGAAGAGCCGCCGCATAATGAATTCACGCATAAGCTGTGCGCGCGCTGGGAACAAATCGCCTGTACCGCCCAAAGCGATCGCACCCGCGTTTGCCTGCTGCGTACCGGCGTCGTGCTGGCGCCCAAAGGCGGTATTCTCGGTAAAATGGTTCCGCCGTTCCGGCTGGGGCTGGGAGGACCGATTGGCAATGGCCGCCAGTATTTACCGTGGATCCACGTTGATGACATGGTGAACGGCATCCTTTGGCTGCTGGATAACGATCTGCGCGGCCCCTTCAATATGGTTTCGCCCTATCCCGTGCGTAACGAGCAGTTCGCCCATGCGCTTGGACATGCGCTACAGCGCCCTGCTTTCGTTCGCGTCCCGGCGACGGCGATTCGCCTGCTGATGGGCGAGTCCTCGGTGCTGGTATTGGGTGGCCAGCGCGCGCTGCCGAAGCGTCTGGAAGCCGCAGGCTTCGCCTTTCGCTGGTATGACCTCGAAGAAGCGCTGGAAGATGTGATTCGCTAACCCTCCGGCCTGTGCATGCTCGCCGTTCCGGTGGTAAGGTAATCAGGATGACTTCCGGAATGGCGATTTTATGGCTTTACTGACGACCCCGCGACTGACGCTCTCCCCTTTTCAGGCGACCGACTGGCCTTTCTTTCTCGCCCTGCGAGAGAACCCGGATATTATGCGGTATATGGGCGAACGCTGCCCGGAACGCGATATCCGTTTACTGTTCGCGCGTCGTCTGGTTTCGAAACATATGTTCGTTATTCGCCAGCATCATGACGCAACCCCGCTAGGGGACGTCGGTCTGCAAATCAGCCATCAGTTTCCCCAGGAAGCGGATATCGGCTATTGCCTGCTCCCTGATGTGCAGGGGCGCGGCTTTGCCAGCGAAGCCGTTCGCGCCGTGTGCGAGTATGGCTTTCACGATGCGGGGCTACAGGCGATCAACGCCTGGGTGCTGGCAGAAAACCGGGGGTCCGTAAGATTGCTGGAAAAGCTCGGATTCGCGCGCACGCAGGTGCTGGAAAAAGCATTCACGATCAATGGCATTCGCTATGACGACTGGGGTTACCGGCTGGAAAGCGCCTGAAGGCGCGGCGCTTATCCAACCTGTAAGAAACGCGATTTGCCACCCGGCGAAACCGGTGACTATTTCAACGAACCTTTAAGAAACTGCTGCAATCGCGGGCTTTGCGGATTGCCAAACAGTTGCTCTGGCTCCCCTTCTTCTTCAATCTTCCCCTGATGCAGGAAAATCACGTGGCTTGACACATGGCGAGCAAAACCCATTTCGTGGGTCACCACTACCATGGTTTTGCCCTCTTCCGCCAGTTGCTGCATGATGCGCAACACTTCACCCACCAGTTCAGGATCCAGCGCAGAGGTCGGCTCATCAAACAACAGCACCTCCGGTTCCATCGCCAGCGCGCGGGCAATCGACACGCGCTGCTGCTGCCCGCCGGAAAGATGCACCGGATATTTCCCCTGGGCACGCTCATCAATGCCCACTTTCGCCAGATACTTGATCGCCCGTTCGCGGGCTTCCTGCTTGCTCAGGCCCAGTACCTGAACCGGCGCTTCCATGACGTTTTCCAGCACCGTCATGTGGCTCCACAGGTTAAAGTGCTGAAACACCATCGTCAGACGCGTGCGCAACAGGCGGAGCTGGGTTTTATCCGCCACCTTCAGTTGACCGTCTTTGTCGCGTACCAGCGTGATATTTTGGCCGCTGACCACAATCGATCCTTCGCTCGGCTTCTCAAGAAAGTTAATGCAGCGCAGAAAGGTACTTTTCCCCGAACCCGATGAGCCGATAATACTTATCACATCCCCGGCGTTGGCCTGCAGCGATACCCCTTTCAGCACTTCATGTTCGCCGTAGCGTTTGTGCAGATCGATAACGTTTAATTTATTCTCAGACATCGTGTTACTCGAATTATTTAGAGGAAACATGCTGCAACCAGCGCCTTTCCGCCCTGCGGAACAGACTGATCAGGACATACGAAATGATTAAATACAGCACGGCGGCAAGCCCGAAAGCGGTAAAGGGCTGATAAGTCGCTGAATTGATATCGCGGGCGATTTTAAGCAGATCCGGCACCGTCGCGGTAAAAGCCAGGGCCGTGGAATGCAGCATTAAAATAACCTCGTTGCTGTACGCCGGAAGCGCAATACGCAGCGCCGAGGGCAAAATAATGCAGCGGTACATTTTAAACGAAGAAAAGCCATAGGCCCGCGCGGCCTCGATTTCACCATGCGGCACCGAGCGAATGGCGCCGGCAAAAATCTCGGTAGTATAGGCGCAGGTGTTAAGGGTTAACGCCAGAACGGTACAGTTCAGGCCGCTACGAAAGAAGGCGTTGAGGAAATCGGTGCCTTTGACGATTTCCAGGGTATACATCCCCGAATAGAACACCAGGAGTTGCACATACAGCGGCGTCCCGCGAAAGATATAGGTAAATAACCAGATGGGGAACTGGATAAACTTATTGCTGGAAACGCGGCCAATCGCGAGGATCACCGCCAGGATGCCCCCCATCACCACTGATGAGATCAGCAGCCACAGGGTAATCGCCACGCCGGTAAAGCGATAGCCGTCGGTCCAGAGCAGGGATTTCCAGTACTCCTGAATAATGTCTATCACAGGTCAGCCCTCTTTACACCCACGGAGTAACGGCGCTCGAGGAACAGCAGCACACCATTGGACACAGTCGTAAATACCAGATAAATCAGCCCGCACACCACTGCGAAATAAAAGGGCTCCCAGGTGCTCTTACCGGCCAGTTGCGTGGCTTTTACCACATCTTCCAGACCGAGCAGCGAGACCAGCGCCGTGGCTTTCAGGATAACCTGCCAGTTGTTGCCAATGCCGGGCAGCGCATAGCGCATCATTGCCGGAAACATTATGCGGCGAAACGTCTGCGATGACGTAAAACCAAAGGCGGTCGCCGCTTCGATATGACCTCTCGGCACCGCCATGAACGCACCGCGGAAGGTTTCCGTGAAATAGGCGCCGTAAATAAAGCCGAGAGTAATAATACCGGCAACCATTGGATCAATATCGATTTGGCCGACCCCCAGCGCGTCGGTGACCGTATTCAGCGCAATCTGCAGACCGTAGAAGATCAGCAGCATCAGCACCAGATCCGGCACACCGCGAATCAGGGTGGTATACCCTTCGAAAATAAGCCCCGTCACCCGGTTTTGCGAGAGTTTAGCCCCCGCCCCGACGAGGCCGATCAGCACCGCCAGCACGACGGAACTGAGCGCCAGTTCCAGCGTGACGATCGCGCCCTGTAAAATAACACCTGAAAAGCCGTACAACATGCTGCCTGTCCTGTCGTGAGTGGTGAGTAAGCGCCTCTTTTGACGTCACGTCCTTCGTATGCCGGATGGCGGCATTGACCTTATCAGGCCTAAGACAACTGTCTGCAGGCCGGATAAACGTTGCGCCATCAGGCTGAAAAAAGGATCATCACGCCGTTTCGGGCTTTATCTGCACCGGCGGGAATTAACCGCCATAAACATCAAAATCAAAGTACTTTTTCGCCAGCTTTTCGTAAGTCCCGTCAGCGCGCATATCGGCAAACGCTTTATTAAGGGCTTCACGCAGTTCGTTGTCTTCTTTACGCAGACCCATACCGGTCCCGACGCCGAACAGTTTCTCGTCTTTCACAGACGGGCCGCCGAATTTGTAATCTTTGCCAACGGGTTGCTTCAGAAAGCCTTCGCTTGCCGCGACTTCGTCCTGGAATGCCGCATCAATACGTCCCGCAGTCAGGTCAGAGTAGATGTTGTCCTGCCCCTGGTAAGAGACAATCTCAATGCCCTTCGGCGCCCAATGCTCGTTACCAAACGTCTCCTGAGTGGTGCCCTGAAGTACGCCGACGCGCTTGCCTTTCAGCGACTCGACGGTCGGCTGAATATCGGAATCTTTGGCCACCACCAGACGCGAATCAGCGGCATACAGTTTGTCAGTGAAAGCGATCTCCTGCTGGCGCTTTTCCGTGATGGAAAGCGAAGACATGATGGCATCGATTTTCTTCGCTTTTAACGACGGGATCAGCGCGTCCAGCGGGTTCTCAACGAAGGTGCATTGTGTATTGATACGTTTGCACAGCTCTTTCGCCAGATCGATATCAAAACCCACCAGTTCACCCTGTGCGTTTTTCGATTCAAAGGGGGCATAAGTAGGATCGGTACCAATGCGAATTTTTTGCGGAATGGCGGCAAAAGCTGCGGTAGCGCTGGAGAAGGCCAGCACCAGGGAAAGAGATAACACCAGTTTTTTCATAGCTATCCTCAACAGACTGTCTTTATAGGGGATCTTTACAGGACCAGGTGCGGTTATCGTGCCATTAATCGGGTCGGCAAGGCAAAGCATTCTACCCAAACAGCCGGTTTATTTTGCATGAAAAGCGCTTAAGTATGCATATTTCCGCCAGCCGATCCAACCACTGCACTGTTATGGTGCATTTCTGCCTGACTGCACCGCGAAAGGTTACCCAAACGGTGCAGCCAGATCCCCTCACTGGCGCGATCAGTCGCCGTAGACGTTAAAGTCGAAGTACTTTTTCGCCATCTTGTCGTAAGTACCGTCCTTACGCAGATCGCCCAGCGCCTTGTCAAAGGCCGCTTTCAGCTCAGCGTCGTCCTTACGTAAACCGACGCCCGTCCCGTCGCCAAAGTACTTCTTGTCTTTCACGGAAGGACCGGCAAACGCATAGTCTTTACCAGCAGGTTGTTTCAGGAATCCTTCGCTGGCGGCCACTTCATCCTGCAGAGCAGCATCAAGGCGGCCCGCCGTCAGGTCGGAGTAAATCAGATCCTGATTGGCGTACGCCACCACATCTACACCTTTACTGCGCCAGTTGTCATTGGCATACGCTTCCTGGGTGGACCCCTGCAGAACGCCGACGTGTTTGCCTTTCAGCGCATCCAGCGTCGGTTGGATCGGCGAACCTTTCGCCGCAATCAGTCGTGAGTCAGCCGCGTAGAGTTTGTCAGAGAAGGAAATTTCCTGCTGACGCTTATCGGTGATGGAAAGCGAAGAGATGATGGCATCGATTTTCTTCGCCTTGAGCGACGGGATCAGCGCGTCGAAATCGCTGGCGACCCAGGTACATTTGACCTGCATACGCTTGCACATCTCATTGCCCAGATCGATATCAAAGCCGACAAAATCGCCTTTGGCGTCTTTCGAAGAGAATGGCGCGTAGGTGGTGTCCGTACCGATACGAACCGTTTCCGGTAACGCGGCATAGCTGGATGCGCCAACAGAAAGACCTATCAGTAATGACAGAGCGAGAACTGACTTCTTCATACATAACCCTCAAGTGGAATGACTTTATTATGTTTTGCGTTGTGTTGTGTGTTTGCAGGCTTTTTCATGCAGGTCTTATGCCATTTTCGCGTCGATGAGGATATTCGACGTTAAATATGTTAATAAAACGTTGCAATATTGTCCTGATGTTGAAGATAGCAGGTCTGGCGGATGAACCGCAGCGTTTCGGTGGCTTTTAGCGAATTAAATGTCGAGGATATGATCGCGGTTACAAAATTGCCCTATAACAGGGCAACGGTTGCCAAAAGGCGCGCTAAGCAGGCAGCGCTATGCGCCCTGCCAGCGGGCAAAGAGATCCTGCGGTAGTGCAATGTCAAACTGATCAAGAACGCGGTTAACGGTTTGATTTATCACATCATCCAGCGACTGCGGACGATGATAAAACGCCGGAACCGGCGGCATAATCACCGCGCCAATTTCCGCCGCCTGGGTCATTAATCGAAGATGCCCCAGATGCAGCGGTGTTTCCCGCACACAGAGCACCAACGGACGGCGCTCTTTCAGCACCACGTCGGCGGCGCGGGTGAGCAGACCGTCGGTATAGCTGTGCACAATGCCGGACAGCGTTTTAATCGAGCATGGCAGGATGACCATTCCCGTGGTCTGAAAAGAGCCAGAGGAGACGCTGGCGGCAATGTCACGCGCGTCGTGGGTGACATCAGCAAGCGCCTGCACGTCGCGCAGCGATAAGTCGGTTTCCAGCGACAACGTCTGTCGGGCGGCCTGACTCATAATCAGGTGCGTTTCAACATCCGGCACGTCGCGTAAAACCTGCAACACGCGCACGCCGTAAATGGCGCCGCTGGCGCCGCTAATTCCTACGATGAGTCGTTTCATGATATATCGCCCTGTCTGACTTCTGGGCTGACTTTGCAGGATTTCAGGGGGAGTTGCAAGCAGGGTGCGGAAACCGCACCCTGGGAGGAAGAGATTACCCTTCGTTGTGCATTTCGAGATTTTCCACTTCGTTCTGCCGCTGCACCGCTTTGGCGTCGTCATTGCGCAGGGAATCGAGAAAATCAAGATACTGCTGGTCAACGTCTTTCGTCACGTACACGCCGTTAAATACCGAGCATTCAAACTGTTGGATATCCGGGTTCTCGGCGCGTACGGCTTCGATCAGATCGTTCAGATCCTGGAAGATTAGGCCGTCTGCGCCGATAATCTGGCGGATCTCATCCACTTCACGCCCGTGGGCGATCAGTTCGTTAGCGGTAGGCATGTCAATGCCGTACACGTTCGGGAAACGAATTTCCGGCGCGGCTGACGCCAGATAGACCTTTTTCGCCCCGGCTTCACGCGCCATCTCAATGATCTGCTCAGAGGTGGTGCCGCGCACGATAGAGTCATCGACCAGCAGAACGTTTTTATCCCGGAACTCCGCGCGATTAGCGTTCAGCTTGCGGCGCACCGATTTACGGCGCAGCTGCTGACCCGGCATGATAAAGGTACGTCCCACGTAGCGGTTTTTGACAAACCCCTGGCGGTACGGCTTACCCAGAATACGGGCAATTTCCAGCGCGATATCGCAGGACGTTTCCGGGATCGGGATCACCACGTCGATATCCAGGTCTTCCCACTCACGGGCAATTTTTTCACCCAGCCTGGTCCCCATATTAACGCGGGCGCTGTAGACGGAAATTTTGTCAATGAAGGAGTCCGGACGCGCGAAGTAGACGTACTCAAACAGACACGGGTTGCTGACCGGGTTTTCCGCACACTGGCGGGTAAACAGCTGGCCTTTTTCCGTGATGTACACCGCCTCACCGGGCGCGACGTCACGGAGGAATTCGAAGCCCAGCGTATCAAGCGCCACGCTTTCTGAGGCCACCATGTACTCGGTACGGCCATCGCCAATATCGCGTTTGCCCAGCACCAGCGGACGGATCCCGTTCGGATCGCGAAAGGCGATCATCCCGTGGCCGATAATCATCGCCACGCAGGCATATGCCCCGCGAATCTGGCGGTTAGTCGCGGCGATAGCGGCAAAAATGTTATCGGCTTCCAGCGGATAGTGACGAAAGTTATCCAGCTCGCTGGCAAAGATATTCAGCAGGATCTCTGAATCGGAGGTGGTATTGATGTGGCGACGCTTTTCTTCGAACAGCTTTTTACGCAGCTCGTGGGCGTTGGTCAGATTGCCATTGTGGGCAAGCGTGATGCCATACGGTGAGTTGACGTAGAATGGCTGAGCCTCTGAGGCGCTGGAGCTGCCAGCCGTTGGGTAGCGCACATGACCGATACCCATGTTGCCCTGCATACGCTGCATGTGACGCGCTTCGAACACGTCGCTCACCAGGCCGTTCGCTTTACGCAAGCGGAAGCAGTTGTTCGCATCAATGGTGATGATGCCTGCGGCATCCTGGCCACGATGCTGGAGCACCGTTAAGGCGTCATAAATCGACTGGTTGACCGGCATAACACCGGCGATACCGACAATACCGCACATACGTCTTTTTCCTCGTTAACCACATCTCAGAACCCAGTCAGGTTCTGGGCAAGAAACTTGACGAGCTTTGCAGATAGTCAAAAAACCATCTGATGATGAAACTGAACTCCGGGATAAGCCGTGACTGACTCCAGTCCTCACTTTTCGACAAACCGGTAAAGGTATCGAGAAAGAACAGAATGGCGGCAACAATCAGTACACCACGCAGAGCCCCAAAACAGATCCCCAGCACCCGGTCAGTACCGGACAACCCGGTTTTTTCGACCAGTTGCCCGATAACAAAGTTGACGACCGCGCCGACAATGAGCGTCGCGATAAACAGCACCGCGATGGCAATCCCGTTTCGAACCAGTTCGTCTTCAAAGCCCGAAAACCAGACAGACAGATAAGTGTAGTAATGGCTGGCGACAAAGAAAGCACAACCCCATGTCACCAACGATAACGCTTCACGTACAAAGCCACGGATCAGGCTAACCAGACAGGAAAAACCAATCACCGCGATAATGGCGTAATCAATCCAGACCATAAGTGTCCCACGATTTAACGCCCTGCCGTCCTGTTCGGGGCGCATTCTAACAGAAAAAGAAAACGTTTGCGTAGGGATTTCCTTCCCGCGCGTAAATAAAAATGGCGCTGAAAAAATATTCAACGCCATCATACTTTTTGGCCGTTTTTGGCCTTGCCGGATGGCGTCGTTAACGCCTTATCCGGCCTGAAAAACCGCGTCGCGCCTGGCGACAGGGGACTTAGTTCGGACTGTATCCCATCACCACTCCGCTTAGCCCGGAGAGCTGTTTCAGTTCACCAAGCGAGCTTTTCAGCTTGTCGCGAGACGCGTCCGGCCCGACCAGGATGCGGGTGATTTTTCCCTGCACTGGCGTCGACGGCACAGTATATACCCGGTAACCCGCGCCGCGAAGTTTACCCACAATCTCATTGACCTTGTCGGCGTTTTTCAACGCCCCTAACTGAACAACATAGGCTTTCCCGGTCGGTGCCGGTTTTTCTTCTGCCGCGGGCTTAGGCGCAGGCGCTGTCGGCTCTACCACCGGCTGTGGTTTCGGCTGCGGCTTCGGTTTTTCAACCGGTTTTGGTTTTGGCTTTTCAACCGGCGCTGGCGCCGGATCAATCGCCGGATTGTTGGTCGACGCATAGCGCGAAGGATCCAGCGACGGCGCCGCCGCATCGCCTGCGCGCACTTCTTCCGCAGCGCCTTCCGGCGGCTGGGTCGGCAAAGCCTGCGTGGCGGCGGGCATCATATCAGGCTCATCGCGATCGCCCGGTTTCGGCACCAGCGGGATAGCGGCAAACTCATCCTGATAATGCTTTTTTTGCCCGTCGAGCAGGCCTGGAAGCACAATCACGCCCAGTGCGACCAGCACAATTGTGCCAACTAAACGATTCTGAAATTTACTCGCCACCGATTCTCCCCGCGTCCATCACTTCCATGACATGTGCCACCGTGTGGAATGATCCACATACCAGTACGGTATCTTCTGGTTTCGCCTCCGCCAGCGCCGCCTGCCATGCCTGCGCGACACTGTCATAGACAGTGCCCTGGCCCAGATGTTCCAGCAGTTGTTCCGCCGTCGCGCCGCGCGGCCCTTCCAGCGGAGCACAATACCAGTCGTCGACCACGCTTTTCAACCAGGCTAACGTTCCCGCAATATCCTTATCATGTAGCATACCGATAACCGCCAGCACGCGCCCTTGTTTCGGTAACCCTTTCAGTCGCCCGGTCAGGTATTCCGCCGCATGGGGATTATGCGCGACATCGAGAATGACCCGTGGGGACTCGCTCACAATCTGAAAACGTCCGGGTAGAATCGCCCCGGCAATACCGTCGCGGATCGCCTGCTCGCCGATCATAAGCCCGCTTGCGCGTAGCGCCGCCAGCGCCGTCGCCGCGTTTGGCTGCGGCACCTGCGGCAACGGCAAACCGGTTAACGTACCGTTGGCGTCGGTAAAACGCCAGCTGTCGCCCGACACCGCATAATGCCAGTCTACACCGCGTCGCTGGAGCAAAGCCCCTTTTTCCTGCGCGACGTCGGCGATGGTATACGGCATTTCCGGTTCGCCAACAATTGCCGGTTTTTCAGCGCGGAAGATCCCGGCTTTTTCCCGGCCAATGCTTTCGCGATCCGGTCCCAGCCAGTCGGTGTGGTCAAGCGCGATACTGGTGATCACCGCGACGTCAGCATCCACCATATTGGTGGCGTCCAGCCGACCGCCTAACCCCACCTCCAGAATAACGACATCAAGATTCGCCTGCTTAAACAACCACAGCGCGGATAGCGTACCGTACTCAAAATAGGTCAGGGAAATCTCACCGCGCGCAGCTTCAATTTCCGCAAAAGAGGCGGTATGGGCCGATTCCGGCAGTTCTTTACCCGCAATGCGCACGCGCTCAGTGTAACGGACCAGATGCGGCGAACTGTAAACGCCCACGCTGTAGCCTGCCGCCGTCAATACGGACTCCAGCGTGCGGCAGGTTGTGCCTTTGCCGTTCGTTCCGGCGACGGTAAAGACAAATGGCGCGGGCTTTAACACGTCCAGTTTCGCTGCCACCTGACTTACGCGCTCAAGACCCATATCAATCGTTTTGGCGTGGAGATTTTCCAGATAAGAAAGCCACGAGGCCAGGGGCGACGCGGCTTGGGGAATGCGTTTGTTATCCATGATGCCCGTAAATTGGTTACATTGAGAAAAGCAAAAGGCAGCGCCAACTGGCCCTGCCCTTTTGTACTCGTCGTTTTTCAAGCTGCAGGCTTGTTGGCTGCTCTCGTTCACCCGAATCACTTGCCTGTGCAAGCTCATCGGGATGAACGCTCTTGCCGCCTACCTGCAACTCGAAATCCATAGAGTAAATTATCAGGCCTCGGGTTCCTGATCCGGTACCGGAGGTACCACCACGCCTTCACGTGGAGCATCCGGATTCGGCGCGGGTAAGTTCATCAGCTTCGCCAGAATGCTGGCCAGTTTCAGGCGCATTTCCGGACGGCGGACAATCATATCGATAGCGCCTTTTTCGATCAGAAACTCACTGCGCTGGAATCCCGGCGGCAGTTTCTCACGGACGGTTTGCTCGATCACGCGCGGACCGGCGAAGCCAATCAACGCTTTCGGTTCAGCGATATTAAGATCGCCCAGCATCGCGAAGCTTGCGGATACGCCACCCATTGTCGGGTCAGTAAGCACCGAAATGTACGGCAGACCGCGTTCCTGCATTTTCGCCAGCGCAGCGGAAGTTTTCGCCATCTGCATCAACGACATCAGCGCTTCCTGCATACGCGCGCCGCCGGACGCGGAGAAGCAGATCAGCGGGCAGTTATCTTCCAGCGCCTGCTCAACGGCGCGGACGAAACGCGCACCGACAACAGATCCCATGGAACCGCCCATAAAGGCAAACTCAAACGCCGCCGCGACAACCGGCATGCCGTGAAGCGTACCTTTCATGACCACCAGCGCGTCTTTTTCGCCGGTTTCCTTCTGCGCGGAAGCCAGACGATCTTTATACTTCTTGGAGTCACGGAACTTCAGCACGTCTTTCGGCTCAAGTTCGCTACCCAGCTCCACAAGAGAACCTTCATCTAACAGGCTATGCAGGCGATTGCGCGCCGACATGCGCATGTGATGGTCACACTTCGGACAGACCTCAAGATTACGTTCCAGCTCAGCGCGATATAAAACCTGACCGCAGCTATCACATTTGGTCCACACCCCTTCAGGAATGCTTGCCTTGCGGGTTGGAGTAATGTTGCTTTTAATTCGTTCAATCCAGCTCATTGGTGACCTTTCTGCCTGAACCCTGGTTAGCTTTGTTATAAGGGGCGCATGATGCCATTTTTGCCCCCAACAGACCATGAATGTTGCACATTAAAACATAACAGCCCGTAACTTTGGATAAAAAAGTGGTCGAACCGCTGTGTTAGTTTCTATTTTGTTACACGCGACGCAGCACGTTTATGACGAATAATTTCGTAAACGCCGGGCAATATGGACACCACGATAATGCCGACGATCAACAGCTTCAGGTTATCCTGGATCATCGGGAGAGTGCCGAAGAAGTAGCCCGCGTAGGTAAACAGCAATACCCACAACAGCGCGCCAATCACGTTGTAAGCGGCAAAATGACGATAAGACATATGCCCCATTCCCGCCACGAACGGCGCGAACGTTCTGACGATCGGCACAAACCGGGCGAGAATGATGGTTTTGCCGCCATGCTTCTCGTAAAACTGGTGGGTTTTGTCGAGGTAACTGCGGCGGAAAATTTTCGAGTCCGGGTTGCTGAAAAGCTTATCGCCGAACAGTCGGCCAATGGTGTAGTTAACCGCGTCGCCAACAATTGCGGCAATCAGCATTAATACCACCATCATATGGACGTTGAGATCGTTATTGGGCAGCGACGCCAGCGCTCCGGCAACAAACAGCAGGGAATCTCCCGGCAGGAACGGCGTGACCACCAGACCCGTTTCACAAAATAAAATCAGGAACAAAATGGCGTATACCCAGATGCCATATTCGGCAACCAGCTCTGCCAGATGCACATCGATGTGCAGGATGAAATCAATAAGAAAGTAAATCAGGTCCATAATTATGCCTTTTACGACGCGAATTAGTCCGCCAGGAACAGCGGGCCCATAGGCGGTTTCGGAAGATCAAACCGGTCCGGATAATCCACCGCGACCAGATACAGCCCTTCCGCTTTCGCCGTTGCCGCTGCAAGCGTTCTGTCCTTTGCCGCTAACAGCTCTGCTATCCAGCTCTCCGGCTGGTTGTTGGCGCCCACTTCCATCAGGCTGCCGACAATATTCCTGACCATATGATGTACAAAGGCATTGGCTTTGATATCGACCACCACATATGCGCCGTAACGCGACACGCTAATATGCATCACGTTACGCCACGGCGTGCGCGACTGGCACTGAACAGCGCGAAACGAGGTAAAATCGTTCTCGCCAATCAGGCATTGCGCCGCGCGGTGCATCCGCTCGGCATCCAGCGGCTCATAGTAATGCGTGACGCCTTTGGCTAAAACCGCCGGACGCAGCCGATGATTGTAGATGATGTAACGATAACGACGAGCCGTGGCGCTAAAGCGGGCATGAAAATCGTCAGGTACAGCTTTCACCCAACGCACGGCAATGTCACCAGGTAAATTCGCATTTACGCCTAACGTCCACGCCGCGTCTTTTCGCTGTGCGGTCGTTTCGAAATGGACGACCTGCCCGGTGCCGTGAACGCCCGCATCGGTACGGCCGGCGCAGAAGACGGTAATCGGCTCATTGGCAACCTGGGAGAGTGCTTTTTCCAGCTTTTCCTGCACGCTGCGCACTTCGTTCTGACGCTGCCAGCCATAATATTTGCTGCCGTCATACTCAATGCCCAGCGCAATTTTATACACCGGCGGCTGTAGCTGGTCGGACATTAGTAGAGATACTCCTGCACCAGCTTCTCGGCAATTTTCACCGCCATCAGGGCGCCGCCAAAGCGAACGTTATCGGCCACCGACCAGAACTGTACTTGCTCCGGCATACCGTAGTCGTTACGCACACAGCCTACGGAAAGCTGCGCGTTGCCAGACGCATCGCCGACCTGAGTGGGGAAATCCGTTTCGTCGGACAGCATGATATCCTCGCCCCGGGCGAAGGCGTCACGGGCCTCTTCTGCCGCCAGCGGACGCAGAGCTTCAAACGCGACCATCTGCGCGTGGCCGTAAAACACCGGCGACCGCACGCAGCTTATGGAGATCATCAGCCCGTCATCCTGCATAATTTTGCGCACTTCATCGACGATACAGCGCTCTTCGCGCACGCTGCCTTCCCGGTCCGGCAACAGCGGTAACATGTTGAAGGCCAACTGGCGACCAAAGAAATCGTCCTCATCGATCGGGATCCCGTTCAGCAGCTTCGCGCTCTGCCCGGCGAGAGCATCGACCGCCTTTTTGCCCTGTGCGGAGGCCGAAAGCAGGCTGGTCACACTGATGCGGGACAAACCGCCCTGGTCGATCAGCGGCTTCAGCGACGCCAGCAGTTGGCTGGTCAGGCTGTTCGGGACGGCGATAACGTTACGGTTACGGTAGTCCGCCAGCACGAACGGGTTCACTTCCGGCACCACCAGCGGCACGTCCGGCTCAAGGGCGAACAGACCGCTGGAGTCAATCACCAGGCATCCTGCGTTGGTGGCGTCGTCCACCCACGCCGCCGTAGCCTCTACGCCCGCGACAAAAAACGCCAGCTGCGCCTGCGTCCAGTCGAACTCTGCCGCATCCTGCACCGTTACCGTTTTTCCGGCAAAACGCAGATGTTCACCCGCGCTTTCTGGCCGCGCCAGCGCATAGATCTCACCGACCGGGAACTGGCGTTCTGCCAGAGTTTCAAGCAACGCTTCGCCAACGGCGCCCGTCGCGCCGAGAACGGCAATATTCCAGCCTTCAGACATGGTGGTTTACTCCAGAAATAGCAAAGCTCCCCACTGCGGGCAGGGAGCGACAAAAAGAATGTTAGCGAGCCGGATGATGAACGGCGTTAAACCCGAGCTGATGCAATAGCGCGGCGGCGCTGGCGTCGTCGCACATCACATACAGTGACGACCATTCGCGGCGCTCAAGGTAAGTCTTGCGCAGTTTATCGAATTCACCCGGTATCCCGGCGACGTGACGCAGCGGCGCATCGTCGCGGCGCACATCATACACCAAATGCGCCAGTCTTTTCAGCGTTGGCTGATCTAACGGGCCGTGGAGCGTGATACGGCCAAATTCCGGGGCGGGCAGCAGCGTATCAAGCGCGACATGTTGGGCGCGCCCGATAAACGCGCTAAACGCTTCAAAGACCTGGGTGGTTCCGCGCGCTTTGCCTTCCAGCGTATAGCCCGCAATATGCGGCGTACCGATATCCACTTTACTGAGCAGTTCTACGTTCAGGTCCGGCTCCCCTTCCCACACGTCCAGCACTACGCTCAACTGCTGTCCCGCGTTCAGGCGCGCCAGCAGCGCCGCGTTATCCACAACCGCGCCACGACAGGCGTTGATCAGGATCGTCCCTGGCTTCAGACGGGCGATCAGCGCTTCATCCGCCAGATGCAAAGTCTTGTACGGACCGTCTTTAAACAGCGGCGTATGGAAGGTCAGGATATCCGCCTCCCGCACCAGCTCGTCAAGCGAGCGGAAATCGCCTTCGTCGCCCCGGTCCGCCCGCGGCGGATCGCACAGCAGCGTACGCACGCCGAACGCTTCCAGCCGCGCCTGTAAACGGCGGCCAACGTTACCGACCCCCACAATACCTACGGTACGATCGCGCAGGGCAAAGCCGTCGCGTTCGGCCAGCATCAGCAGCGCGGAAAAGACGTACTCGACGACCGCAATCGCGTTACAGCCAGGCGCCGCCGAAAAACCAATACCGGCCTGCGCAAGCCAACGGTCATCCACGTGATCGGTTCCCGCCGTTGCCGTGCCGACAAATTTCACCGGTTTCCCCGCCAGCAGCGCTTCATTCACTTTGGTGACCGAACGCACCATGAGGGCGTCCGCATCGTCCAGTTCAGCAACCGGGATTGGGCGGCCAGGAACCGCTTTTACCTCGCCCAGTCGGCTAAACAATTCGCGGGCATAAGGCATATTTTCATCAACGAGAATTTTCACGTCTTTCGTACCTGTTTGAGAACGAGTGTTAACCGGGCAAGTGTGCCATAATCTGGCCGCCAGGCATACTTTGCTAAGATTGATGGTTTAAGGATACGTGATGATGCAACCCATTTCCGGTACTCCCGCGCGCCCTCCGGGTGAAGGGCAACCCGCTTCTTCCGCTGCGGGCGAACAACCGCTCTCTACTCAACAGCGGACGGTACTGGAGCGACTGATAACCCGCCTGATTTCACTGACGCAACAGCAAAGTGCGGAAGTGTGGGCCGGAATGAAACACGATCTTGGCGTGAAAAGCGACACACCGTTGTTGTCCCGCCATTTCCCCGCCGCAGAGCACAATCTCAGCCAGAGACTGAGCGTCGCCCAGCAAAATCATGCCAACCGACAGGTGCTGTCGCAGCTAACGGAATTATTGAGCCAGGGGAATAACCGTCAGGCGGTGAGCGATTTTATTCGCCAGCAATATGGACAAACGGCGCTCAGCCAGCTCACGCCGGATCAGCTAAAGAATGTACTGACGCTGCTCCAGCAGGGACAATTGTCTATTCCGCAACCACAACAGCGCCCGGCAACCGATCGCCCGCTGCTGCCTGCGGAACACAACACCCTGAACCAGTTGGTGACCAAACTGGCCGCCGCGACGGGAGAGTCCGGTAAGCTTATCTGGCAATCCATGCTGGAACTGTCGGGCGTGAAAAGCGGCGAGCTGATCCCGGCGAAGCATTTTACCCATCTGGCGACCTGGCTTCAGGCGCGGCAAACGCTCAGTCTGCAACACGCCCCGACCCTGCAATCGCTGCAGGCGGCGTTGAAGCAACCACTGGAGCCGGCAGAACAGGCATCGCTGAAAGAGTATGCCCAGCACACCTGGCAGATCCAGCCGCAGACGGTGTTGACCACCGCCCAGGTTCAGGATCTGCTGAATCAGATCTTCCTGCGCCGCGTTGAGCGCGACAAAGCGCTCAGCGATCCGCTTCATATTCAGCCAATCTACAGTCCGTTTACCCCGGTGATCGAAACCTTCAAAGCGGCCGCCGCCCGTCCCGGACTGCTGTTTCTCGCCCTTATGGTTGCGCTGCTGATTTTCTGGCTGGTGGTTTAACCCCGGCGAAACGACAGGATCGTCACCAGAATCCCTACCACGGCGGAAATCGCCCCCGCAAGGAAAACTGACGGATAGCCACAGGATGTGGCCAACACGCCCGCCAGCGGGCCAGTGATGGCGTAGGAGATATCCTGAAACGCGGCGTATCCCCCCAGCGCCGTCCCGCGTACCTGCGCCGGGACACGCTTGACCACCTCAACGCCCAGCGCGGGGAAAATAAGCGAGCAGCCCGCCCCGGTTAACGCCGCGCCAAGCAGAGCAATCCACGCGGTTGGCGCCAGCCATAGCAGCACCAGACCCACGGTCTCGACCAATAAAGAAGCGATAGCGACTTTAACACCGCCAAAGCGATCCGGCATCCAGCCAAACAGCACGCGCATGAGGACAAACGCACCGCCGAACGCGGTGAGGGTAAAACCCGCCATTGCCCAGCCGTGGCTGGCGAAATAGAGCGAAATAAAGGTGCCGATAACCGCAAAACCCACCCCCTGCAACGCAAGGCCGAGACCGGGTTTCCAGATAAGCCCGACCACGCTCCACAGAGAAGGTCGTTCTCCCGTCTGCGCGGGCACTTTACGTACCGTGCCGTTAAATGCCCATGCCAGCAGCGGCAGCGCCATGGTGGTTCCTGCCAGCGCGGCAAAACCAAAGTGACTGTGGATGAGTAAACCCAGCGGCGCCCCTGCCGCCAGCGCGCCGTAAATCGCCATCCCATTCCAGGACATCACTTTACCGGAACGCGTTGGCCCCACCAGACCCAGCCCCCAGGTCAGCGTACCGGTAAGCAACTGGCTTTCTCCAAAGCCGAGGATCAGGCGACCTGCGATCAGCAGCGCAAATTTCACCGGCGCAGAGACGGGCAACAGCGCCGCCAGCAGCCATGCCCCGCCCGCCAGCGCGCAGGCGAACATGCCCTGCAACGCCGAGCGCTTGGCGCCGTACTGATCGGCGAGCCGTCCGGCATAGCCGCGCGTTAACACGGTGGCGAGAAACTGGATCCCGACGGCGATCCCCACCATCGTATTGCCATAGCCCAGTTCATGGTGGACAAAAAGTGGAATCACGGGCAGCGGCAATCCAACCGTCATGTAGGTCAGGAACACCGCAAAGGCGATACGGAACAGTGAGAAATTGGCAGAAGATGTGGATTCTTTTTCAGCTACGACAGCCATGCATGACTCCAGGCAGCAGAACAAAAAAGGGAGCCTGAAAGCTCCCCTTTGAAATCATCAGGTTCTGCCGGATAGCGGCGATACGCCTTATCCGGCCTGTCACTTACGCTTTCAGCTTGCGCATAACCAGCGTGGCGTTGGTGCCGCCGAAACCAAAGCTGTTGGACATGACGGTGGTCAGTTCGCGCTCGGTGGTTTCTGTCACGATGTTCAGTCCGGCAGCCTGCTCGTCCATCTCTTCAATGTTAATGCTCGGCGCGATAAAACCGTGTTCCAGCATCAGCAGAGAATAAATCGCTTCCTGCACGCCAGCGGCGCCCAGAGAGTGACCGGTCATGGCTTTCGTCGCAGAAATAGCCGGGCTGTTATCGCCAAACACTTCACGAATGGCGCCCAGTTCTTTCACATCACCAACCGGCGTAGAGGTGCCGTGGGAGTTCAGGTAGTCGATGGGGGTGTCCACGCCGTGCATCGCCATCTGCATGCAGCGAACCGCGCCTTCACCGGACGGCGCGACCATGTCTGCGCCATCGGAGGTTGCGCCGTAGCCGACGATCTCCGCATAAATGCGTGCGCCACGGGCCAGCGCGTGCTCCAGTTCTTCAACCACAACCATCCCGCCGCCGCCAGCGATAACGAAACCGTCACGGTGCGCATCATAAGTCCGGGACGCTTTAGCGGGTTGATCGTTGTACTTAGTGGACAGCGCGCCCATCGCGTCGAACTCACAGGCCATTTCCCAGCCCAGCTCTTCGCCGCCGCCGGCAAACACGATGTCCTGTTTGCCCAGTTGGATCTGCTCTACCGCATTCCCAATGCAGTGCGCGGAGGTCGCACAGGCGGAGCTGATCGAATAGTTTACGCCGTGAATTTTAAACGGCGTCGCGAGGCAAGCGGAAACCGCAGAACCCATCGCTTTGGTGACGACGTACGGCCCCACCGCTTTCAGGCCGCGCGGGCTACGCATAGCGTCCGCACCGAATACCTGCGCTTTGGAGGAGCCGCCGGAACCGGCAATCAGACCCACGCGCGGGTTGTTCTGATACACCTCATCGCTCAGGCCCGCGTCAGCGATAGCCTGCTGCATGGAAAGAAAGGCATAAATAGAGGCATCGTTCATGAAACGAACCACTTTACGGTCGATCAAACCGGTTGTATCCAGCTTGACGTTACCCCATACGTGGCTACGCATTCCCGCATCTTTAAACTCTTCGGAGAAGGTGATCCCTGAACGTCCTTCACGCAGAGATGCCAGGACTTCCTGCTGGTTATTACCGATGCTGGAAACGATGCCCAAGCCAGTAATCACTGCACGTTTCATTCAATACCTCTGTAAGTCGCACTATAGTAAGTTTCGACTGGCACAATAGCGTACACTTGTACGCCGAACAAGTCCGATCAGCCATTTTGTCCGGAAATTTGCGCCGCCTGGCACACATCGCTAAGATCGTGGCACTGCCCGTCAGACGAGTAACTTACGTGAAACAAAATGCCATACAACCCGCCAACCTCGAATTCAACGCTGAGGGTACACCTGTTTCCCGAGATTTCGACGATGTGTACTTTTCTAATGATAATGGCCTTGAAGAGACACGTTACGTCTTTCTCGGCGGCAACCGGATCCCTGAGCGTTTTCCGGAACATTCCGACCCGCTGTTTGTGGTCGCAGAGAGCGGCTTCGGCACTGGCCTGAACTTTCTGACGCTCTGGCAGGCGTTTGCCGCGTTTCGCGCCACGCACCCTGAGGCTACGCTACAAAGATTACATTTTATCAGTTTTGAAAAATTTCCCCTGCACCACGACGATCTGGTCGCCGCGCACCAGCGCTGGCCTGAGCTGGCGGCGCTTGCAAAGCAACTCCACGCCCAGTGGCCGTTGCCGCTGGCGGGCTGTCATCGCCTGCTGCTGGATGAAGGACGCGTCACGCTCGATCTGTGGTTTGGAGATATTAACGAACTTACCGACCAACTGGATGACAGTCTGCATCAGAAAGTGGACGCCTGGTTTCTCGACGGCTTCGCGCCCGCCAAAAACCCGGACATGTGGACCCCGGGACTGTTTAACGCTATGGCGCGACTGGCGCGACCCGGCGGTACGCTGGCAACCTTTACCTCCGCGGGATTTGTGCGCCGGGGTTTACAGGAAGCCGGTTTCACCATGCAGAAATACAAAGGTTTTGGCCGCAAGCGTGAAATGCTGCGCGGGGCGATGCTTCAAAGACTTACGCCTGTCGCCAGAGCGCCGTGGTTTGTCCGCCTGGGCAGCCTTAAGCGTGAAACGGCTATTGTTGGCGGCGGTATCGCCAGCGCCCTGCTGTCCCTGGCGCTGCTGCGTCGCGGCTGGCGGGTCACGCTCTATTGCGCGGACGAAAAACCTGCCCAGGGCGCATCGGGAAACCGTCAGGGTGCGCTTTATCCCCTGCTCAGCAAGCACGATGCGGCGATAAATCTCTTTTTCCCCGCCGCCTTTACCTTTGCCCGCCGTCAGTACGATGCTCTCCCGGTTGTTTTCGATCATGACTGGTGCGGCGTCACGCAGGCCGGCTGGGACGAAAAAAGCCAGCAGAAGATCGCGCAACTGTTGTCGCTGGAACTCCCCGACGCGCTGGCGCAGGCGGTAAAAAGTGGACACATGGAAGCATTAACCGGCGTTGATATCGACTGCGCTGGCATTTCCTATCCGCTGGGCGGCTGGCTGTGTCCGGCGCAATTGACTGCCGCAGTGCTGGCGCTGGCTGAACAACAGGGGCTACGTTGCCATTACCGTCATTCGGTCGACGCGCTAAGCGCGACGGCGCACGGCTGGTCCCTGCGCTTTGCCGACGGCACGCAGGCTGAACATGACGTCGTGGTGCTGGCGAACGGCCATGCGATTAACCACTTCACACAGACACAGCCGTTACCCGTTTACCCGGTCGGCGGTCAGGTCAGTCATATTCCCGCCACGCCTGCCCTTTCCGCGCTTCGCCAGGTGCTGTGCTATGACGGTTATCTTACCCCGGTAAATCCGGCTAACCAGCACCATTGTATTGGCGCCAGCTATCATCGCGGCAGTGACGCAACGGAATATCGTGAGGACGATCAGCAGCAGAACCGGCAGCGGTTAATTGACTGCTTCCCGACGGCGAAATGGGCGCAAGAGGTGGATATCAGCGGGAAAGAGGCGCGCTGCGGCGTGCGCTGCGCTACTCGCGACCATTTACCGATGGTCGGCAATGTACCGGATTACGCCGCCACGCTAACGCAGTACGCCAGTCTGGCCAGGGATCCTTCTTCAGCGGCAAACGCGCCCGTACATGAGGATCTCTTTATGCTCGGCGCGCTGGGATCACGCGGCTTGTGCTCCGCGCCTCTGTGTGCGGAAATCCTGGCGTCGCAAATGAGCAATGAACCCCTTCCGCTGGATGCGGGTACGCTGGCGGCGCTCAATCCGAATCGTTTATGGGTCAGGAAATTACGGAAAGGGAAAACGGTGAAATAATGGAATGATGCCGGATGGCGACGCCATCCGGCAAAGGCGCGATTATTGGCTGGTCGCCTTCTGGAACAACGCATCCCACATCTCTTTGACTAACGCCTGATCGCGTGGTGACAGTTCACCCGCACCGATCGCTTTCTCGAGACTGCTGGTGACGTTGGCGTAAACGGCGTCCGCGGAATGGTCATCACGCCCTTCCAGCTCCGCCACGGCTAACGTCAGGTGGCCACGCAAATACCCACTGGCAAACAGCTCATCGTCGCTGGCGTGTTCAACCATGTCGTCGATTAATGCCAGAATGCGTGCTTCAAACTCCGCGATCATCTTCTTTCCTCATTGTAAACGTGGCGCTGGCTTTAGTTTAGCGCTTCCGGCCACGGGAACTGTTCCGCCTTAAGGTCGGGCGTGTGATAATAATCTTGTAACGCTTTGATAAAGCGAGCCGGCCGTTCAGGAATGCCCTTTTCCAGATACTCCATCACCTGCGCATGAACCCGACGCTGAAACACCACGCGGTCCGGTTCGACGTCGCCTTCCAGGTTGTCGCAACTGACGTTGAACGGATACCCCGCCGCCACGCAAAACAACCAGTCAAACGCTTGCGGTTTCACTTCCACATCTTCGAACTTGCTTTGGGTCGCCGCGTCCCGTCCGTCCGGGCAGTACCAGTAACCAAAATCAACCTGTTCACGGCGCGCTTTCCCGGCAATACACCAGTGCGAAATCTCATGCAGGGCGCTGGCGTAAAAACCGTGAGCAAAGACGATCCGGTGATACGGCACCTCTGCATCAGCAGGAAGATAGATCGGTTCGTCATCGCCTTTAATCAGACGGGTATTAAAATCGTCAGCAAAGCAGTCGTTGAACAGGGTAATTAACTGTTCATAGTGGTGTGTACTGTTCATTAATTCATCCCCAGCCAGTGGAGAATCTCCTGTCCATGGTTATCATAAAGTAGTTTGGCGCTCATCACCGCCGAGACGATGACGATCATAGGCCGAATCAGCTTTTGTCCCTTGCTCAATACCAGGCGTGAGCCCATGCGCGCGCCGAGAAACTGCCCAATCAACATAACGAACCCGGTTGCCCAGATCACTTTACCGCCAATCATAAACAGCAGCAGGCCGCCGATGTTCGACGTGGCGTTCAGCACTTTGGCGTGGGCGGTGGATTTGGCGAGGTTGTAGCCGCAAAGCGTGACAAACGCCAGCGCGTAAAACGACCCGGCGGCAGGGCCGAAGAAGCCGTCGTAAAACCCGACGCAACCCCCCGCGACCAGCGCAAACGGCAAGCCGTACAGGCGACGCTGGCGATCATCTTCACCCAGCTTTGGCATCAGCAAAAAATAGAGACCGATGCAGATCACCAGCACCGGGAGGATCTGACGAAGCACGTCTGCCTGCACGTGCTGCACCAGCAGCGCGCCGCTCATCGAGCCAATAAAGGTCATCGCGATATTCAGTTTCTGATCGGCAAGATCCACCACCTTACGGCGAATAAAGTAGATAGAGGCGGAAATTGAGCCGCCGCAGGCCTGCAATTTATTGGTGGCCAGCGCCTGAGCGGGAGACATGCCTGCCGCCATCAGCGCGGGGATGGTCAGCAGTCCGCCGCCCCCCGCCAGTGAATCGATAAAACCAGCCAGCATCGCAACAAAAAACAGCACAACCAACAGCAGCGGGGAGACCATAAACAGGTCGGCGAAATTATCCATTAGAGTACATGCTCATCCAGTAGCGCCTGGCAGGAAGGCGGCAACGGTGGCGGTGTCTTCTTCTCAGGCTTTGTTGTTCCAGGTTTTGGGGGTTCAAACCAGCTTTGCAGTTCAGCGCCACAACCGTCGCCTGGCGGAGGCAAAGGTTGATCTTCGCACTCCAGGCTGTCAGCAGGGCACCGTAATCGTACATGCATATGCGCGCGATGCTGGAACCAGGGTCGCACTTTACGCAACCAGTCGCGATCGTTTCCTGCGTCCAGGCAAAGCTGTTGTTTGATCGCCGGATTCACGAAAATGCGGGTGACGTCATTATCTTCCGCCGCGAGCTTAATCAGGCTAAAGATTTCCGGCTTCCACAGTGAAGGCACAACGTGCTTTCCGTCGCGGGCCACCAAATCCAGCGCCTGCGGTCGCAGCAACTGCGCCTGAGTCCAGCGTGTCTTTGGTAATTGCAGGAAAATGTCCACATCCAGACCGCTCTGATGGCTGGCGTGGCCGCCGTTAAACCGGCCACCGGCCGGCATGCCCATATCGCCAATCAGCACCGTTCCCAACCCCAGGTTATTCACCCGGGTGCTCAGACGCTGAATGAACAGCACCAGATCGGGGTGACCAAAATAACGGCGTTGGTCGGTACGCATGACCTGATAGTGTTCCGACTGGACCGGAAGCGTATCGGCGCCAACGATACAGCCGTTCGAAAAGCTGCCGATCGACTGCGCGCTGCCCGCTATGGGCTGGGTTATTTTCTGCCACGGCGTCGCCGCCTGGCTGACGCTGCCGGCAAGCAGTGCCAGCAGCGCAATCGCGGTTTTTATCATCTCTTACCAGCGTGGAATATCTGTTTTGACATCCGCATTTTGCGCCCGCTGGCGCAGCAAGTGGTCCATGAGCACGATCGCCAGCATCGCCTCAGCGATCGGCACCGCGCGGATCCCGACACACGGATCGTGACGGCCTTTGGTGATCATCTCGACTTCTTCGCCAAAGCGATTAATGGTACGACCCGGAACGGTAATACTGGAGGTTGGCTTCAGCGCCATGTGGGCAATAATTTGCTGCCCACTGCTGATCCCACCCAAAATGCCGCCCGCATGGTTGCTCTGGAAGCCCTGCGTCGTTATTTCGTCACGGTTTTGGCTTCCGCGCAGCGCCACCACGTCAAAACCGTCGCCAATCTCAACGCCTTTCACGGCGTTAATGCTCATCAGCGCATGGGCGATATCGGCGTCAAGACGATCAAATACCGGCTCGCCGAGACCGGCGGGAACGCCGCTGGCTACCACCGTTACCTTAGCGCCGATAGAATCACCCTCTTTTTTCAGTGCCCGCATCAGTTCGTCAAGGGCGTCGATTTTGTCCGGATCCGGGCAGAAAAAAGGGTTCCGTTCCACCTGCTCCCAGTCTTTGATCGCCAGCGGAATATCGCCCATCTGGGTCAGGCAGCCCTGGATGCGGATGCCGTATTTTGCCGCAAGGTATTTCTTGGCAATCGCGCCCGCCGCCACGCGCATCGCGGTCTCGCGCGCGGACGAACGCCCGCCGCCGCGGTAATCGCGCAGGCCATATTTCTGCTCGTAGGTGTAGTCGGCGTGTCCCGGACGAAACACGTCCTTGATGGCGCTGTAATCCTGCGAACGCTGATCGGTATTTTCGATCAGCAAACCGATGCTGGTGCCGGTGGTGACGCCTTCAAACACGCCAGACAAAATTTTCACCTGATCCGGCTCACGGCGCTGGGTCGTGTAGCGAGACGTGCCAGGACGCCGCCTGTCGAGATCGTGCTGCAGGTCAGCTTCGGTCAGAGGAATGCCCGGCGGCACCCCGTCAACAATGCAGCCCAGCGCCAGCCCGTGCGATTCGCCAAAGGTGGTTACCCGAAAGAGTTGTCCAATTGTATTTCCTGCCATTGCGATTCCGTTGTCGTCGTTGTGATTTAGTCTTTATAGAGGCTGAAATGCTCGCGGGCGGCCAGTAACTCGGCTTTGGTCAGCATAAAGACGCCATCGCCGCCGTTGTCGAATTCCAGCCAGGTAAACGGCACATCAGGATAGTGTTCCATCAGATGTACCATGCTGTTCCCGACTTCACAAATCAGAATACCGTTATCTGACAGGTAGTCCGGCGCGTTGCCCAGAATACGGCGGGTCAGTTTCAGGCCATCTGTCCCTGACGCCAGCCCCAGTTCAGGCTCGTGACGATACTCATTCGGCAGATCGGACATATCTTCCGCGTCCACATACGGCGGGTTAGTCACGATCAGATCGTACTGGACTTTTGGCAGGTCGCGGAACAGGTCCGAACGAATGGGGGTGACATGGTGCAGCAGGCCGTGCTCTTCAATATTGTGCTCAGTGACCGCCAGCGCGTCGGCGGAGATATCCACCGCGTCGACTTCCGCTTCCGGAAACGCATAGGCGCAGGCAATAGCAATGCAACCGCTGCCGGTACACATGTCGAGAATATGCTGCGGCTGTTGGCGAATCAGCCCTTCAAAACGGTTGTTGATCAGCTCGCCAATCGGCGAGCGCGGCACCAGCACGCGTTCATCGACGTAAAATTCATGGCCGCAGAACCAGGCTTTATTCGTCAGATAGGCCACCGGAATACGCTCGTTCACCCGGCGGATCACCCGCTCAACAATGCGGTGGCGTTCGCTGGACGTCAGACGCGCGGTGCGCATGTCTTCGGGAATATCCAGTGGAAGATAAAGTGACGGCAGCACCAGTTGAACGGCTTCATCCCACGGGTTGTCGGTGCCGTGACCGTACCAGATATTCGCCGCGCTAAAACGGCTGACCGCCCAACGCAACATGTCCTGAATGGTATGCAGATCACTTACTGCTTCATCAACGAAAATTTTATCCACCTGTTCCTCCAGGGCATGTACGCAATAATTTCGGCGGCTAGTTTGCCACGAAGCCAGCGATAAATCAGCATTCACACAGGGGACAGGCGCGAAAATTGCGTTTTACGCATTCGCATCGCCGGTGAGTCGGGTAAACTAACGGAAAATGAAAAATGAGACAGCAGAATGAAAAAGAAAACATCGCTCAGCGAGGAGGACCAGGCGCTGTTCCGGCAACTGATGACCGGCACCCGGCAGATTAAGCAGGACACGATTGTCCATCGCCCGCAACGTAAAAAAATCAGCGACGTTCCCGTTAAGCGGCTTTTGTCGGAACAGGCGGACGCCAGCCACTATTTTTCGGACGAATTTCAGCCGCTGTTGAATACCGAAGGCCCGGTAAAATACGTACGTTCCGACGTCAGCCACTTCGAGCTGAAGAAAATGCGGCGCGGAGATTATTCACCGGAACTGTTTCTCGATCTTCACGGCCTGACGCAGCTGCAGGCGAAGCAGGAACTCGGCGCGCTGATTGCCGCCTGTCGCCGGGAGCACGTTTTTTGCGCCTGCGTCATGCATGGTCACGGTAAGCATGTACTGAAACAACAGACGCCGCTGTGGCTGGCGCAGCACCCACACGTGATGGCTTTTCATCAGGCCCCAAAAGAGTACGGCGGCGACGCCGCGTTGCTGGTGCTGATAGAGGTGGAAGAGTGGCAACCGCCCGAACTGCCATGATGTAAGGTTGCCGGTGGGTGGCGCAAGCGCTATATCTGGCCTACGAAACAGTCAGCACCGCCGTAGGCCGGATACGCGAAGCGCCATCAGGCAGCGGATGTTTACATCGCTTTTGCCATTTTGAGGTTGCACGGGCTCATCTGCCAGTTGAACACCCCTTTGCCGCTTTCGTCCAGCGTGACGCTGGCGATCGCTGATGTGGTAAACATAGGCGGCGTTTCTCCCGGGCACAATTCAGACACCAGGTAGCCGACTAACGGCAGGTGGGAGATCACCAGAACGCCGGAGACGCCTTCATTGGCCAGCGCCTGAAGATACGCGCTGACGAGGCCGACATCGCCGCAGGGCGTCAACTCCGGCAGAACGTCAACGTTACCCGGCAGGTTCATGCACTCCCCTACCTCGTCCAACGTTTGCTCGGCTCGCAGGAACGGGCTCACCAGAACACGTTCGATATCCACTTTTTGACCTTTCAGCCAGTTCGCCATAAGGCGCGATTCGTCACAACCACAGACGGTTAAGGGACGAACCGAATCACTGGCGGCGTCGAGGGCCGCGTCGCCGTGACGCATGATAAAAACTTGCATATTGCACCGCTTTTGTTAACCAGAATCACCCGCATTCTTGCTGAAACCGTCTGAACGGTCGCCGAAATGCGGTGGCCGGCATTGTGCCTTATCCGTTCACCGAATGAAACGCTGTTTTTTACCTCAACGCTGTAAGTATAGTCAATCTGTGTTTACAATTTAACCAACTCACGGCCATTCGTTGCGGATTCACCCTACATTTGACCTTTAAAATTCAGGCCAGTTGCATCTGCTTTCCAGAAACTTTCACCCCGCTCCGCCATCTGCAATAACGCATCGCACGGCGTAAACCGTGGACCGTACTGCGAAGCCAGGCGTTGCAATACCGCAACCACTTCACCCGCGCCGAGAGAATCCATATAACGGAACGGACCACCGAGAAACGGCGGAAATCCAATGCCGAATACCGCGCCAATATCACCGTCGCGAGCGCTGCGGATCACCTGTTCATCGAAGCAACGCGCGGCCTCATTGAGCATCAGCATCACGCACCGTTCAGCCATTTGCCGGGCGGAAAGCCTGCTCTGCCCCTGAACGCCAATAAGCGTATAAATCGCAGGGTCGACCTGTTTTTTGCTTTTACGCCCTTTTGCACCATAAAGATAGAAACCGCGACCATTTTTTCTGCCTTTGCGATCGTCGTTCAAAATTGAGGAAACAACATTTGCAGGGGCGCTAAAACGCTCGCCATAAGCGGCTTCCAGAACGGGAATAATTTTCGTGCCGGTATCGATTCCCACTTCATCCAACAGTTGGACAGGCCCCACCGGAAAACCAAATTTCACCAACGCGCTGTCGATAGCGTCGACCCGCTCCCCCTCAGTCAGCATGCGTATGGCTTCGTTGATATAGGGTGCGAGAATACGGTTTACATAGAATCCGGCCTTGTCGCGCACCACGATAGGTGTTTTACCCTGTTTCTTCGCCAGCTTAACGGTGGTGGCGATGGTCTGCTCAGAGGTGGCGGCATGGGGAATGACCTCGACCAGGGGCATTTTTTCAACCGGGCTGAAAAAATGCAGACCAATCACCTGCCCCGGCCTGGCGGCATGGGCGGCGATGTCGCTAATCGGTAAAGATGAGGTGTTAGAGGCAAAAATGGTATGGGACGCGCAGTTTTGCTCAACTTCCGCCACCATCTGCTGTTTTAGCGCCAGATCTTCAAAGACAGCTTCTATGACCAGGTCACGATGGGAAAATCCGCGATAGTCGGTGGCGCCTGAAATCAACGCCAGCTGTTTGTCCCGTTCGCTGGCTTTGATATGGCGACGACGTACCTTTGTTTCAAGCTGATCCCAACTGTACTTCAGCGCATGATTGATGCCGTGAACATTAATGTCTTTAATGCGAACCGGTAAGCCGCCTTTACAGGCCGTCACGTAGGCAATTCCTCCACCCATCAGCCCGCCCCCCAGCACGCCAACGCTGTTAAGTGGCCCCGGCGGGGCATCGCTACCGGGATCTTTTTTCACCTCGGTACTGGCAAAGAAGATATTGCGTAACGCCTGCGATTGCGGCGTCATCGCCAGCTCGCCAAAAGCGCGGGCTTCCGCGTCGTAACCGCTGCTGCTGCCCTGCGCCAGGCCAGTTTCGATCACCTGAAGAATACGTTCTGTCGCCGGGAAGTTACCGTGTGTTTTCTGTTCGGTTTTTTTACTGACCATACGGAACAACAGCGCGCGCCCCAGCGGCCCCGCCAGAACGCGTTCGCGCACCGGCAGCGTTCGCGACGTTGACCGATCCTGTTTAGCCCGTTCAACCGCAGCCTCGAGCAGAATCGACAACGGAACCACATCGTCCACCAGTCCCATCTTTAACGCCTGCTTCGCACGCAGTTGTTTGCCGGTGAGGATCATCTCCAGCGCCGTACTGACTCCGACCAGCCGCGGCAAACGCTGTGTGCCGCCGGAACCCGGCAGCAGCCCCAGTTGTACTTCCGGCAGGCCCAATACCGTTTTGCTGTCATCGGTACAGATTCGCTCATGACAGGCCAGCGCCAGTTCCAGTCCGCCGCCCAGACAGGCGCCGTGAATAGCGGCGATGACGGGCACCGGAAGACCGTTGATTTCCGCCATCAGTTGTTGTCCCTGACGCGCCAGCGCCTCCGCTTCCTGCGCGCTTGCGCAGTTGCCAATCATGTTGATATCCGCGCCAGCAATAAAATTATCCGCTTTCGCGGAAATAAAAACGACGCCGCGCAGTTCCCTGTTTTCGCGAAGCTGTTTCAGGATCGCGCGTACCTGACTCGCAAACTCCGCTTTCAGGGTGTTCATCTTTTCACCGGGTACATCTATGGAGATAACCGCCACATTGTCCGGACGCAGATTAAGCGTAAAAGCCGATGTCATTTCCATTATTCTGCCTCCAGAACCATCGCCGCACCCAGACCGCCTGCCGCACAGGCAGTGACTAAACCGAAGCCGCCTCCCCGACGGCGCAATTCGTGCAGAGTCTGGGTGATCATCCGGGCGCCGGTGGCGGCAAACGGGTGCCCGTAAGCAATCGAACCACCGAGTACGTTGAACTTGCTGTCATCCACCTCACCGGTGGCATGGGCGCGTCCCAACACCTCGCGGGCAAAACGCTCACTGCCCAGCAGTTGCAGATTCGCCAGCGTCTGAGCGGCAAAGGCTTCGTGCATATCAATCAGCGTCAGATCGCTCAGGCTTAAGCCCGCCCGATCCAGCGCCAGCGGCGTTGACCAGGCCGGTCCCAGCAGCATGTCCTGCCAGACATCGATAGCGGTAAAGGCGTAGCTGCGTAAATAGCCGAGCGGAATCAGCCCCAGCTCTTTCGCGCGGGATTCGGTCATCAGGATCACCGCTGCCGCCCCGTCTGTCAGCGGCGTACTGTTGGCGGCGGTCACCGTACCATGTTTACGGTCAAAGGCCGGACGCAGTCTGGCGTAATCCGCCAGCGTCGAGTTGCCGCGAATATTGTTATCTTCAGACAGCGGCGCCTTGAACGGCGGCGTCCAGGCGGTCATCACTTCATCGGCTAACTTTCCTTCCGCCCACGCCTGCGCCGCGCGCTGATGTGAACGGTGGGCCAGCGCATCCTGCTGCTCACGGGTGATTCCGTAGGTTTTCGCCATCTGTTCCGCCGTATCTCCCATCCGCAGGCCAGTCGAATATTCGGCGACGGCGGGCGGCACGGGCATCAGATCGCGTAAGCGCAGGCGGGAAAAGAGTTTCAGACGTTGCCCCATCGTCCTCGCTTTATTCACATCCACGAGGACTCGCGCCAGTTTTTTACTGACGCCAATGGGCAATACCGACGAGGAATCCGCGCCACCGGCAATCCCCGCGCGGATCGTACCCGCCATCAGGCTTTCCGCTACGTTAGCGACCGCCTGAAAGCTGGTCGCGCAGGCGCGGCTTACGCTGTAAGCGTCGGTATGCACGCTCATACCGGTGCCGAGGACAATTTCACGTGCGATATTTGGCGCTTCCGGCATCTGGACAACCTGACCAAAGACCAGTTGCTCTATGACGTCTACGGGGATCTCACTGCGGGCCAGCAGTTCGCCCACCACCATTTTGCCAAGATCGACAGCGGGAATACCATGAAAGGCGGTAGCCTGGCGGGCAAAAGGGGTACGTAACCCGCTCACAATGGCAATGCGATCGCCCTGGCGGGTGACCAGCGGTATAGCCTGACTCATAACACTCCCCTGTAAAAATAAAATAAGTGGTCTGACCTGATCATAGTCTTAACCAATTTTTTACATTTAGCCAAGCAGGGGCGGATGAAAGTGAGAGCTGTGACACAGTGAATAATGACGGGATGAAACGAAAAAGCCCCGACAAAAGGTTGTCGGGGCAGATAAATAATGAAGGGATTAACGCAGACCGAGCTGGAAGATCAGGGTTTCGGCTTCGCAGGCAAAGACAAAATCGATGTCCAGGCGCACGCCGTCAGATTCTTCCGTGAAAGTCGGAGTAATTTGGCAAGGCTCGGACTCCACGTTCCGCGCTTTTTCGGTCAGCGCCGCCAGCGTTTCTTCCGCTTCTGCGCGGTTAGCGAACACACGGCTGTATGACGCGGTGCAATCGGAGTTGTCCATGATGGTACCAACGTCCATACAGCAGCAAACCGGGGTTTCATCAGCACTGCATTTACTCATTGTAGATTTCCTCTGTATTCGCACCCAGGGTGCCAGATAAACGATAGCGATATTTTACGCCTCCGACTTTCGCCTCTCCAGTCGTTAATGGTGGGAAATGCGAGAAGTGACCGAAATCACACTTAAAAATGATCTAAAACAAATTCAACCCAAACGGCTATGTGCGCTCCCCGGCAAAATTGCCAGCTGGATCGCGTTTCTGAGATCACAATTGAAAAAACTTATAAACATACTTGCAACATATCAGCTGGTCAGACCTATACTCACGCCACTGGTCTGATTTCTATGTCGTACCGCAGACCCTACACTTCGCGCTCCTGTTACAGCATGTAACATAGTTTGTATAAAAATAAATCATTGAGGTTATGGTCATGAGCCAGAAAACCCTGTTTACAAAGTCTGCTCTCGCAGTTGCAGTGGCACTTATATCTACCCAGGCCTGGTCTGCAGGCTTTCAGCTAAACGAATTTTCTTCCTCTGGCCTTGGCCGGGCCTATTCAGGTGAAGGCGCTATCGCGGACGACGTGGGTAACGTTAGCCGTAACCCGGCGCTGATCACCATGTTCGACCGCCCAACCTTCTCGGGCGGCGCAATCTTTGTTGATCCGGACGTGGATATCTCCGGTCGCTCGCGCATTGGTAATGATGCCAGCCAGGATAACATTGCGCCGACGGCGTGGGTGCCAAACCTGCACTTTGTGGCCCCGATTAACGATCAGTTTGGTTGGGGGGCATCTGTCACCTCTAACTACGGCCTGGCGACGGAGTTTAATAACAACTACGCCGCGGGCTCCATGGGTGGAAAAACCGATCTGGAAACGCTCAACCTGAACCTGAGCGGCGCCTATCGTCTGAACAATCATTTCAGCTTCGGCCTCGGGTTTAACGCCGTTTATGCCAAAGCTAAGCTCGAGCGTTATGCCGGCGACTTGCCGCAGCAAATCGTGGCAGGCTCCGGCGGACGTATTCCTCCGGCACTGGCGGCGCAATACCCGGCGGATACCCAGATTGCGCGTCTGAAGGGCGACGAATGGGGCTTCGGCTGGAACGCCGGGATCCTTTATGAAGTCGATAAAGACAACCGTTACGGTTTTACCTACCGTTCAGAAGTCAAAGTTGACTTCGACGGCGATTACCGCAGTAGCCTGCCATCGACTGACCGTATTCCGCCGCAACTGCGTCCGGTCTTTGCCAGCCTGCCTGCTGGAACTAACGGCGGGACGATCGACGGTTCACTTAACCTGAACCTGCCGGAAATGTGGGAAATTTCAGGTTACAACCGCGTCGCGCCACAGTGGGCGGTTCACTACAGCATGGCTTATACCAGCTGGAGTCAGTTCGAAGAGCTGAAGGCGAAAGGCAGCAACGGTCAGACGCTGTTTTATAAAGAAGAGGGCTTTAAAGACTCTTATCGCATCGCGCTGGGTACAACCTATTACTATGACGATACCTGGACGTTCCGCACCGGTATCGCCTTTGATGACAGCCCGGTTCCGGCCAACCGTCGTTCCATTTCTATTCCGGATCAGGACCGCTTCTGGCTGAGCGCTGGCGCTACCTATGCCTTCAATAAAGATGCCTCAGTGGATGTTGGCGTGTCTTACATGCACGGCCAGAAAGTGAAGTTTGAAGAAGGCCCGTACTCTTTCGAATCTGAAGGGAAAGCCTGGCTGTACGGTATGAACCTGAACTACGCATTCTGATCATGGTCAGATGAAAAAAAGGGGGCGCCTTCTGGCGTCCCCTTTTTTATGCATCCAAAAAATCATCGTACCCGCTAACGGCGCGAACGCCAGGCCCGGCCAGACGCTTCGCGGTCCGGTATTCATTTATTCTGAGTCGATCTCTTTTAAATCGTCCTGGATCGCCTGCGCGTTCGGGTTTTCTTGCGGCTTGAGCTTCCCGCCGTTGGCAATGAAGTCGTGACGCTGGAAATAAGCCTCACGCACCAGGATGTACGGATCGGAAGACTGACGCAACAGGCCGTCGGAGTCCAGCAACTGAGCACGCGTTTCAATCCCTTCGAGGGTCCACTTACCGATCGACATCGGCCAGGTCAGCCATGAAAGGACTGGATATAGCGTATCGGCCATATCGCCGCCATCCTCACGCAGCGTCCAACTGCCATAGAACGGTAACTGGACGTAAGGGCCATAGCCTACACCGTAATGTCCTAAGGTGCTGCCGAAGCGATGCGGCTCAACGCGCTGCAGTTTCGGGTTCGCCATACCGGCGACGTCAATAAAGCCGCCCATGCCGAGAAGGGTGTTCAGGAAGAAACGGGTGAAATGCACCATCCCCTGATACGGATCGCCCTGCAGAAAATAGTTCACCATGACCGCAGGTTCTTCGAGGTTGCCGGTGAAGTTGCTTAAACCATTACGGGCTGGCTGTGGGACATAATCACGCCAGGCGACAGCCACCGGTCGAACGACATACGGATCCAACACGTTAAAGTTGAAATTGTACATGGTGCGGTTAAACCCTTCTAACGGATCTGAACGCCCCTGTTGTTCTGTACCGGAACTCGCACACCCCACCAGCAGTGTGGTTCCCAGCGCAAGCGCCGACAGGCGAAGCTTCATAAATGTCTCCCTGTTAATTATGGCTATCGCGGATTGCCATCCATGACGGAACGCTAACGTATCCGCCTGTTAAGGTGTGAGCGATTGTAACAGCACGTCAAACGATGTCTATATCACCGCGCCTGTTGAATTGATCATAGCCTGGCTATGCACTCGCGTAGCGCTTCTATTCTAGCCGGAAGCAGAAAAACAAACGTTACCATTTTTGCGATTTCAGAGTTTCTCACCCAGGTATCCAGCGAAAAGCCGCTACGCTTTATCTGACAGGCGCGCATCCAGGAGGCGAATTATGGATAATCTCGAAGACGATAAGATCGACAAGCATAGCGATGAACTGGAAGTAGAAAGCGAGGAAAAACAGAGCGGGAAAAAGATAGAAGTGGATGAGGACCGACTCCCCTCACGGGCAATGGCCATTCACGAACATATCCGCCAGGATGGAGAGAAAGAGCTGGAGCGTGACGCGATGGCGCTGCTGTGGTCCGCTATCGCGGCCGGACTGTCGATGGGCGCCTCGCTGCTGGCAAAAGGCATCTTCCACGTGCAGCTTGAGGGCGTGCCGGGCAGTTTTTTACTTGAGAATCTCGGTTATACCTTTGGTTTTATCATTGTCATTATGGCTCGCCAGCAGCTGTTTACGGAAAACACCGTGACGGCGGTTCTGCCCGTCATGCAAAATCCCACGGCGGGCAATTTTGGCCTGCTGATGCGTCTGTGGGGCGTGGTGCTGCTGGGTAACGTGCTCGGTACCGGCATTGCCGCCTGGGCGTTTGAGTATATGCCCATTTTTGATGAAGAAACCCGTGACGCGTTTGTCAAAATCGGCATGGACGTGATGAAAAACACGCCGACCGAAATGTTTGCCAACGCGATCATTTCCGGTTGGTTAATCGCGACCATGGTGTGGATGTTTCCGGCAGCCGGCGCGGCGAAAATTGTGGTCATCATCCTGATGACGTGGCTGATTGCCCTGGGCGATACCACCCATATCGTCGTGGGATCGGTGGAGATCCTTTACCTCGTCTTTAACGGCACCCTGCACTGGAGCGACTTCTTATGGCCGTTTGCCCTGCCAACACTGGCGGGTAATATCTGCGGCGGTACCTTTATTTTCGCCCTGATGAGCCACGCGCAGATCCGTAACGACATGAGCAATAAGCGTAAAGAAGAAGCGCGACTTCACGCCGAGCGGTTCAAAAAACAGCAGAAAGAGCAGGAAAAACAATCCTGAATGGCGATGGTTTGAGCAGTCAGGCGGCACCGTACTTACTCCGGCGAACAAAAACCGCTATACTCGTGCCGCTTCGTCCCCTTAGTTAAATGGATATAACGAGCCCCTCCTAAGGGCTAGTTGCAGGTTCGATTCCTGCAGGGGACACTTTCTCATTCACTTCCCCCTTCCCTGTTTATGCCCTAATAGTTCTCTCAGCGGCTTGCCGATTCATGGTATGACGGAAATGCGTGCGGGCGCAGCATGGGCAGAAAATCACTGTCCCTGACTCAGCCCGCACGTTGAGTGGTGCGACGACGCAGAGGGCGTTGATGCCGTTCCGCAGGTTTCCGGCCTTACAGCACTTTACTCAGAAATTCGGCGGTGCGGGGATTAGCCGGCGAAGTAAAGAGCGTCTCCGGCGAGCCTTCTTCCTGAATAACGCCGTGGTCGATGAAAATCACCCGATCCGCGACCTCCCGGGCGAAGCCCATTTCATGGGTCACGATGACCATCGTCATCCCTTCATCGGCCAGTTTTTTCATGACCTCCAGCACATCACCGACCAGTTCCGGGTCCAGCGCCGAGGTTGGCTCATCAAAAAGCATAATTGACGGGTTCATCGCCAGCGCGCGGGCAATCGCGACGCGCTGCTGCTGTCCACCGGATAAACGGGACGGCCAGGCATCGCGTTTATCACTCAGTCCGACTTTTTCGAGCAGCATTTCAGCCCGGCCGATCGCCTCTTTACGCGACACCCCCTGAAGCATTTCTGGCGCCATGATCAGGTTTTCCAGCACCGTCATATGCGGAAACAGGTTAAAACGCTGGAACACCATTCCGACGCTTTCACGCATTTTGTTGAGATCGGTTTTACGATCGTGTACCGCAAAGCCGTTCACCACCACTTCGCCTTCCGTCACCGATTCCAGCGCGTTCATGCAGCGCAGAAATGTACTTTTGCCTGACCCTGAAGGCCCAATGATGCACACCACCTCTTGCGGCTGAATGTCACAATCAATGCCGCGCAGCACAGGGTTGTCGCCAAAGTGTTTATGTAAATTTTTAATGTGGATCACTTTTACCGAACCTCTTTTCCAGACGATTAACCAGTTGCGCGAGCAGGAAGGTGAGCACCCAATACACCAGCGAAATGGTCAGATAGGGTTCCCAATAAGTGGCGTAGGCGCCCGAGACCGTACGCGCCGCATACGCCAGATCGGCAAGCCCGATGGCCGACGCCAGAGAGGAGTCTTTGACAATCGCGATAGCGTTATTGCCCAGTGGCGGAAGAATACGGCGAAAGGCCTGTGGAAGAATCACTTTGCGCATGGTTTTCCACCATGGCATTCCGAGCGCGCGTGAGGCTTCCATTTGTCCAGGGTCAATCGACTGGATCCCCGCACGAAAGATTTCAGAAACGTAAGCGCCTGCGTTCAGCGTAATGGCGACGATACAGGATAAAAACGCGCCATAGCCCGACCGCAGTTCGCGGGCAACGTCCGCGCTCATGATTCCGCTGGTCACCAGTATCCCATCACGCGGGTTAATGAACAGGGGAACCAGCGCAAAATGGACCACCATGATCTGTACAAACAGGGGCGTGCCGCGAAACGCGCTGACGTAAAAGCGCACCGGAAACTGAACCAGATAGCGCAATGCATACTTCCAGAAGCCATGTTCGGCCTTCGCCATTCGGCCAAGGCCCAGCGTCAGACCCCAGAGCGTGCCGAGACAGACGCAAATGATTGTGCATTTAATTGTCATCCACGCGCCTTCCATAAAGAGCGGCGCATACTCCTGGATGATTTCCCAACGAAATCCCGTCATGGTATTCCCCTGCAAAAAGGCTGACACTCACTGTGTGTCAGCCTAAAAAGAAAGAAAAAGAAAATGTTACTCAGCGGGAAGCGTCGGCACTTCGCTGTCGAACCAGGTTTTGTAGATTTTATCGTAGGTGCCGTCAGCGATAATCTTCTTCAGCCCGGCATTGATTTTTTGTTGCAGCTCGGTATTACCTTTGGCAACCGCAATGCCAAAATACTGACGTTCGAATTTTGCATCGGGTACCAGCTTGAACTGTTTTTCCGGGTGCTGCTTGATGTAATACTTCACCACGCCAACATCGCCCACCGCCGCGCTTACGCCATCTTCAAACAGCTCCTGTAGCATCAACGGGGTGTTGTCAAAGCGTTTAATCGCCGTGCTGTTTTTACCCAGTACACCGGATACCACGATGTCGCCGGTGCTGGAGTTCACCACCCCGACCTTTTCCTCTTTTAGCGATGCCAGAGAGGTCACAGTGGAATCAGCAGGAACAACTATCGACTGCTCAGCCGGGAAGTAAGGATGGGAAAAATCGACCATCTGCTTGCGCTTATCGGTGATGGTGATGCCTGAAATGATAATGTCGCGATCCCCGGAATTTAGCGTGGCGAAAATGCCTTCCCACGGCGTGTTGACCAGTTTGACCTCAAAATTTTCCGCTTTGGCGATGGCTTTAATGATGTCGATATCAAAGCCTTCCAGTTGTTTCTGGCTGTTTTCAAACTCAAACGGGCGATACGTTCCGCCAGCACCCACGACGTATATCTCTTGCGCCGCCATCGCTGCGCCCGTCAGGGCGATCATCAAACAGCCTGCTTTCATCCACTTACTGAACATCTGACGCTCCTTCATTGTTTTTATGCACATTTATTGCATAAAAATACACACACAACGGTTCTGATGCAAACACTATCTGGGCAGGGTGTTTATCAATGGAGAATGAGGATCAAGGGAGACTAAAAAAGACGGAAAACGGCGCGCCAATATGTGTAGATGACGATAATGAAGAATTTTCCGAGTACTGCTTAAGGTTAATTTAAGCCAACCTGCGACTGGCCTAAAGATTATTATTAGGATAATTGTCATTAAAAAAGCAGATTCTGAAAAAGATAGCCACGGCTATGTTCCATTTACGCGATCAATCTGAAAATGGCATTCGCACTCTCAGATTATTATGCGCATGAATGCGAATGCCGGTGAAATAAAAATAACAATGCCGCATACAAATGAAAGTACATTACCTTCAGATTAATTAACGTTTTCCGTAGCCCACCATAAAACGAATCATCAGGCCGCAGGCGGGAGAAAGGAAAAGAAACAATCCCGTGACCATTTCGTCACCAACGGTCAACCACATCGTCAGATAGTAAATGATAGCGGCGAGCACAACCATCCCGATGAAGGCGCAGACGGCGGAACCCCAGCCTAAAACCTGGCCGACATAGCCGCTAACGCCCAGTATACTTACCGCCAGAAACGCCCAGAAAAAGATCATCGCCGTGCCTCCTTTTGCGTGTAGCCGTAGCGTAAGCCCTTACTCTCCTTACACTTTCCATCTTATGCCAAAGCGATAGCCTCGGCAAATATTGCAACTTTTATTTAACAACCGTACGTTATGCGAATATTCCGTATTGTTCTTTTTTAACATCCTTAAAAACAACAAATTATAAACAGCGTAATTATTTTATCCTCACCATAAAAATATTTACGCTTCTTGATTAATTATTTGTAGCTGACGTTGATCGGGTGATGGTACATTATGTGTCCAGCATTCATGCCCCTCGTGGTTTTATCCTGAAGCAGTTTTACACTCTTTACGGGAACCATTGTCGTACATGATGGACTAAGAATTGAGTGTACCGCGTTGGACTCCACATCTTCTGCGATACAACATTTATTATCGGCAGAAGGTCTCTATGTTCCCAACATGCAAATTTTCCCGCGCGTTTTTGCATCCGCGCTACTGGCTCACCTGGTTTGGTCTGGGTGTTCTCTGGTTACTGGTGCAATTGCCTTACCCTGTCCTGCGCGCGCTTGGTACCCGTACCGGTACGCTCGCCCGTCCGTTTCTGAAACGCCGCGAATCCATTGCGCGTAAAAATCTTGAGCTTTGCTTTCCGTCTTATACCGCCGAACAGCGGGAAACGATGATCGTTGAAAATTTCCGCTCGCTCGGTATGGCGCTGCTGGAAACCGGCATGGCCTGGTTCTGGCCCGACCGTCGCGTGCGTAAATGGTTTGACGTTGAAGGCCTGGATAACCTGAAACGCGCCCAGATGCAGAACCGCGGCGTTATGGTTGTGGGCGTGCACTTTATGTCGCTGGAGCTGGGAGGACGCGTCATGGGTCTTTGCCAGCCGATGATGGCGACCTACCGTCCGCATAACAATCCGCTGATGGAGTGGGTGCAAACCCGGGGCCGTATGCGTTCCAACAAAGCGATGATTGGCAGAAACAACCTTCGCGGTATTGTCGGCGCGCTGAAAAAAGGCGAAGCCGTGTGGTTTGCGCCGGATCAGGATTACGGCCCGAAAGGCAGTTCCTTCGCACCTTTCTTCGCCGTGAAGAATGTCGCTACCACGAATGGTACCTATGTGCTGTCACGACTGTCGGGGGCGGCAATGCTCACCGTCACGATGGTGAGAAAGGCCGACAACCACGGTTATCGTCTGTATATCACCCCACAAATGGAAGGCTATCCGACGGATGAAAGCCAGGCGGCAGCCTACATGAACAAAATCATCGAAAAAGAGATCATGCGCGCGCCGGAGCAGTATCTCTGGATCCACCGCCGCTTCAAAACCCGTCCGTTAGGTGAAGCATCCCTCTACGTTTAAAAAGGCCGCAAGGCCTTTTTTATTGCTGCAACCAGAATAACCTTGATTTTATTCCGGTTTTATTGCGTCTCTTCTGCCCTGATATTGGCGTCGCTGAAGTGCAATTTATTACTGGCGGAAATTAAACTGTCGCCGAATCACGACACTTGTAAGTTACTAAAAGTAAATAAGAAAATGCCACTTGTCTCACTCCATTTTTAGGCGTACATTAGCGCCGTCTGGAGCAAAGAAGCACAGAATTCTGAGGCGGTGCCAGAGGTCAGTTCGGGAACATTCCGAGTTTCCGTGTTGCGGGTACCGGCTCTCTATAATCAAATGAGATGAAAATTCATTCAGGCGTATCAGTCACGACGCGGAGAGATGAAACGTGAAATATTTCTTTATGGGCATTTCTTTTATGGTCATCGTTTGGGCCGGTACGTTTGCCCTGATGATCTAAAGACAGCAATGCAGCAAAAAAACAGGAGCCGCCAGGCTCCTGTTTGCTTTTGTCGGCGTTATGTCATTGCTCTATGAGTTTACTGCTAAAGGCCTGATAAACGCAGCGCCATCAGGCAAAATGTCCACCCGCCCGGTACACCGCTAAAACGGTGGTTTAGCTGGCGGATTCAGAAACGGACTTTGCCGCAGCAGGCAACAGCCCGTCCGCGCGGAACATTGCTTTGATACCTCTGATAGCCTGACGAATACGATCGCGGTTCTCAATGAGCGCAAAGCGCACGTGCGTATCGCCATAGTCACCGAAACCGATGCCCGGCGACACGCAGACCTTTGCGTCATTCAGCAGTTTTTTGGCGAACTCCAGCGACCCCATTGCCGCATACTGTTCCGGGATTTTTGCCCACACATACATAGACGCCCTGGGCATATCAACCATCCACCCGGCTTCATGCAGCCCTTTCACCAGAACGTCACGGCGGCGCTTGTACTGCTCAGCAATGTCTCGCACGCACTGCTGGTCTCCTTCCAGCGCCGCAATCGCCGCGACCTGCAGCGGCGTAAAAGTGCCGTAATCATGGTAACTTTTAATTCTCGCCAGCGCGCTGACCAGCGTTTTGTTGCCGACCATAAAACCAATGCGCCAGCCCGCCATGTTGTAGCTTTTCGACAAGGTGAAAAACTCCACCGCCACGTCGCGCGCACCGGGCACCTGCATGATCGACGGCGCTTTCCAGCCGTCATACACGATGTCGGCATAGGCCAGATCGTGAACCACCAGCACGTCATACCGCTTCGCCAGCGCCACGACCCTCTCAAAAAATTCCAGTTCCACGCACTGGGCGGTTGGGTTCGATGGAAAACCGAGAATCATCATCTTCGGCTTCGGATAACTTTCGCGGATCGCACGCTCAAGCTCGTTGAAGAAATCGACGCCTTCCACCAACGGCACCGATCGCACCTGGGCACCGGCTATCACCGCGCCGTAAATATGGATGGGATAACTGGGGTTGGGTACCAGCACGGTATCGCCATGATCGAGCGTAGCCAGCATCAGGTGCGCCAGCCCCTCTTTCGAACCGATGGTAACAATAGCCTCAGATTCCGGATCGATATCGACCGCATACCGTTCCTGATACCAGCGGGAGATCGCCCGGCGCAGGCGCGGTATACCGCGAGAGGTGGAATAACCGTGCGTATCCGGGCGCTGGGCTACGGTGCACAATTTTTCGACAATGTGAGGCGGCGTCGCGCCGTCCGGGTTTCCCATACTGAAATCGATAATGTCTTCGCCGCGCCGACGCGCAGCCATCTTCAGTTCAGCTGTGATGTTAAACACATAGGGAGGGAGACGATCGATACGCGTAAAGCGACGTTCAGGGCGAGAGTCAGCCATAATTTCCTCAGATTAACGTTAGCGCCCGGACCGTCCGAGCGACGCTGCCACGATGGTGGCACGCTTAGAAAATAGCCTGAATAATTTCTCGCTGTCGAGAGGGAAAGGAAAATATTTTTCACCCACAAAAAGGGGAAGTACTATTTTAAACGGGGAAACATCGTAGTTTTACTGGTTTCGAAGGTTACTTTTTAATAACATTTTGTCCTTAAACTAATAACCAATCTGCCCACTGTTTTTGCAAGGGCCCTGTCATTAAACCGCTTTATTAACTATCCCCTTTTGAAAACAGGGTTTTTCCTCATTAGAAAGGTTGATGAGTACGCTGGTGATCGGCGCCACGGTTACCTATCATAGTGTTTTCCCCTTTTGGCCAGAGTCCTCCGTGCACGAAATATTTACTATGCTGCTGGCGGTGTTTGATCGGGCAGCGCTGATGCTTTTCTGCTTGTTCTTTCTTATCCGCATCCGACTGTTTCGCGAACTGCTGCATAAGTCGGCCCATACGCCCAAAGAGCTACTCGCCGTCACCGCGATTTTTTCGCTGTTCGCCCTGTTCAGCACCTGGTCAGGCGTTCCGGTAGAAGGTTCGCTGGTGAACGTGCGGATCATCGCCGTGATGTCCGGCGGGATTCTGTTTGGTCCCTGGGTAGGCATCATCACCGGCGTGATTGCCGGTACCCACCGCTATCTGATCGATATCGGCGGCGTCACCGCCGTCCCCTGCTTTATCACCAGCATACTGGCAGGCTGCATCGCAGGCTGGATCAACCAGCGGGTCCCTAAAGCGCAGCACTGGCGCGTGGGGATATTAGGCGGCATGCTGTGCGAAACGCTGACCATGATTCTGGTGATCGTCTGGGCGCCGACGACCGCTCTGGGGCTGGATATCGTTTCCAAAATCGGTATTCCTATGATCCTCGGCAGCGTCTGCATTGGCTTTATTGTGCTGCTGGTGCGAAGCGTTGAAGGGGAAAAAGAGGCCAGCGCGGCGCGCCAGGCCAAACTGGCGCTGGACATCGCTAACAAAACCCTGCCCCTGTTTCGCCACGTGAACAGCGAATCGCTACGTCAGATCTGCGAAATCATTCGCCATGATATTCATGCCGACGCCGTGGCGATCACCAACACTCAGCATGTACTGGCCTATGTAGGCGTCGGTGAAACAAACTACCGCGATCGCGACGACATGATTAGCCCCACCACCCGGCAGGCGATCAATTACGGAAAAATCATTATTAAAAACAATGATGAAGCGCACCGAACGCCGGAAATTCATTCGATGCTGGTGATTCCGCTTTGGGAAAAAGGTGTGGTGACCGGTACGCTGAAGATTTACTACTGCCATGCGCACCAGATCACTTCATCCCTGCAGGAGATGGCGGTGGGACTGTCGCAGATCATTTCGACCCAACTGGAAGTGTCGCGCACTGAACAACTGCGGGAAATGGCAAATAAGGCAGAGCTTCGCGCGCTACAAAGTAAAATTAATCCTCATTTCCTGTTTAATGCGCTGAACGCGATATCGTCGTCGATCCGACTGAATCCGGACACCGCCCGTCAGCTGATTTTTAACCTGTCGCGATACCTGCGCTATAACATCGAATTAAAAGACGACGAACAGATCGACATAAAGAAAGAGCTGTATCAGATAAAAGATTATATCGCCATTGAGCAGGCCCGCTTTGGCGATAAGTTGACGGTGATATATGACATCGACGAAGAGGTTAACTGCGCGATTCCCAGCCTGCTGATTCAGCCGCTGGTGGAAAACGCTATTGTCCACGGTATTCAGCCCTGTAAAGGGAAAGGCGTGGTGACCATCAGCGTGGCGGAATGCGGCAATCGGGTGCGCATCGCGGTGCGCGATACGGGTCACGGCATCGACCCGAAAGTGATCGCGCGCGTCGAATCCAATGAAATGCCTGGCAATAAAATCGGTCTGCTTAACGTCCATCATCGCGTTAAGCTGTTATACGGGGAGGGCCTGCATATACGGCGTCTGGAACCGGGCACCGAGATTGCCTTTTATGTTCCCAATCAGCGGACTGCCGCCTCACCGGCCACGTTATTGCTTTAATCCGGAGGAATACAGTGAAAGTCATCATTGTTGAAGATGAATTCCTTGCCCAGCAGGAACTGAGCTGGCTGATTAAAGAGCATAGCCAGATGGATATTGTCGGCACGTTTGACGACGGGCTGGACGTGTTGAAGTTTTTACAGCATAACCGCGTCGACGCCATTTTTCTGGATATCAACATCCCGTCCCTCGACGGCGTGCTGCTGGCGCAGAATATCAGTCAGTTCGCGCATAAGCCCTTTATTGTGTTCATCACTGCCTGGAAAGAGCATGCGGTGGAAGCGTTTGAACTGGAAGCATTTGACTATATTCTCAAGCCGTATCAGGAGTCCCGCATTGTTGGAATGCTGCAAAAACTGGAAGCAGCCTGGCACCTGCAGCAGTCCGGCGCGGCAACGGCGGGCGCGGTTATACGGGAAAATGACACCATCAATCTGGTTAAAGACGAGCGGATCATCGTCACGCCGATCAACGATATTTATTACGCCGAAGCGCATGAAAAAATGACGTTTGTCTATACGCGGCGTGATTCATACGTTATGCCTTTCAACCTCACGGAGTTCTGCAATAAGCTGCCGCCTGCCCATTTCTTCCGCTGCCATCGTTCGTTCTGCGTTAACCTGAACAAAATTCGCGAGATCGAACCCTGGTTCAACAATACCTATATATTGCGGCTAAAAGATCTGGAATTTGAGGTGCCGGTGAGCCGGAGTAAGGTGAAAGAGTTCAGACAGCTTATGCATCTGTGAAGGGGTAACCGGGCGCATCGCGCCCGTTTGCACGCCGCAATGTTAGATTTTGAGCAACTTCACCGTGGCGTCCACGTCAATCTCATCTTCGGAAAAGATCAACGTCGTTCCCTGAAAGGTGGTGATCGCCAGCTTTTTCACGGTCCGCATCTCGCCCGGCTTCACGGCAGATTTTGGACGGATATTGCTCATCAGAACACCGACCGACAACACCGCATTTTCTTTATCGATGGGGGCATCGACAGGCACTTCTTCGCTGAAGACCACAAACGATTTGATCGAGGTAAGCTTAAGCCGCTCGCCCGCAATGTAAATATATTTACTGTCCGGAATGACCTTCACCGCATACGCCGACAGCCCTTTGTTGTTGGTGGTGGGTTCGAAGGTGACCTGAGCATCTTTCTTAATCAGCTCCGGATTGGCGACCTTAATCACATGAAAGTAGCGATTATCGCCATTTTCATCTTTGATAAATCCGAAGCCTTTATCTTTAAACCACGTTGTGATTGTTCCGTTCATCGCCATTACCGCCTGTTGTTCATACCGGATTATTTTAACGCGCGCAGTGTAAAGCCTAAAGGCCGGGATGAATAGCCGTTCATCACCACATCAAATCATCAGGCACTTTGAAATCAGCATACGGATCGTCTTCTTCAGCTTCTTCCGCACTCAACGCGCTGTTCAGGACAATACAGCTCGCATCACGCTGGGCAATCTTATCGGCAACGCTCGCCGGAATAATCGCGTATTCATTTTCGCCGTTGCTGTCGTTGACCAAACGGGCAATGGCCAGACGACCATTGATCAGCTGCGTCTGAGTGAGCTTATCAACGTCGATTTTCTTGATCAGATTATTGTCGGTGAAGTTAAAACCAATATTACCTTTGGCCACGGTGATCCTGTTCATTTCGATGAGCTGCTTCACCTGCGCTTTCAGTTCCTTCGCCAGAACGGCCTGTTTCTGCTGCTCGCTGAGTTGCTTGTCACGCTCAAGCTGGGCTTTTTTATTTTCTTCCACCGCTTCTCTGGCTTCCCGCGCCTGAACACGTGATTTCTTCGCCGTTCTCTGGACCTTAGCCATCTTTTTACTGCTGACCAGTCCCGCTTTGAGCATTTGCTCCTGTAAGGTAAGTTTTGTCATCTTGCCGTCTGAATCTGTTAGGGAGTTTTTGTGATTATACCTGCAAGCTGACGTAGCGCAGACCGATTTTTCGGGATGACGATAATCAGCACGAGGAACGCCGCTGACATTGCCGCTTAAAACGGGTTGTTCCCCTGGATAACGTCACGCGGCGGCAGATTACTTCAGCCGTTTCCCTGTCTCGTCAATCACCTTTTCTCCATCTTCTTTGGTAAATGCGCCTTTCTGACCGTCAGGAAGAATATCCAGCACACGTTCCGAAGGCCGGCACAAACGGGTGCCAAGCGGCGTGACCACGATCGGTCGATTAATCAGGATCGGATACTGAAGCATAAAATCGATCAACTGCTCGTCGGTAAAGCGGTCTTCTTCAAGGCCCAACAGGGCATACGGTTCAACGTTCTGACGCAATAACCCACGCGCCGTTATCCCCATATCGGCAATGAGCTTACTCAGTTCATTACGGGTGGGCGGGGTATCAAGATAATAAATAATTGTCGGTTCGTGACCGCTGTTACGGATCATCTCCAGCGTGTTACGGGAAGTGCCGCAGGCCGGGTTGTGATAAAGGGTAATGTTGCTCATTTCAGTATCTCATTAAAAAGTGACAGAGAGCCGCCAGGCCAGCGCGGCGAGCGTCACAAACAGCACAGGCAGGGTCATGACGATCCCCGTGCGGAAGTAATAGCCCCAGGTAATGGTCATATTCTTTTGAGCCAGCACATGCAGCCACAGCAGAGTCGCCAGGCTGCCAATAGGCGTGATTTTTGGCCCTAAATCGCAGCCGATCGCATTGGCATAGATCATCGCTTCTTTGACGATGCCATTCGCGGCGCTCCCGTCAATCGACAGCGCGCCAATCAGCACGGTCGGCATATTATTCATGACCGACGAAAGAAACGCCGTCAGGAAGCCGGTCCCAAAGGTTGCGGCGAGGATCCCTTTGTCCGCCAGCAGATTCAACACGCCAGACAGATACAGCGTCAGTCCCGCATTGCGCAGTCCGTAAACCACCAAATACATGCCCAGCGAGAAAATCACGATCTGCCAGGGAGCGCCGCGCAGGACGTTGCCAGTATTAATCACACGGCCTCTTTTCGCCACCGCAAACAGCACTGCCGCGCCCACTGCCGCTATCGCACTGACGGGGATCCCCAACGGTTCCAGAACAAAGAAACCGACAAGCAGGGACAGAAGAACCATCCAGCCTGCTCTGAAGGTCGCCGGATCTTTAATCGCACTGGCGGGAGCGTTGAGTCGGGAGATCGCATACGTTGCCGGAATATCCCGGCGAAAGAAAAGGTGCAACATCACCAGCGTCGAGGCAATCGCGGCCAGATCCACGGGGATCATAACCGAGGCGTACTGCGTAAAGCCCAGACTGAAGAAATCGGCCGAAACGATATTCACCAGGTTAGAAACAATCAGCGGCAGACTGGCGGTATCCGCGATGAACCCCGCCGCCATGACAAAGGCCAGCGTGGCGCCTTTGCTGAAGCCCAGCGCAAGCAGCATCGCAATAACGATCGGCGTCAGGATCAGCGCGGCGCCGTCGTTGGCAAACAGCGCGGCAACGCTGGCGCCGAGCAAAACTATCCAGGTGAACAGCAAGCGCCCACGTCCCTTCCCCCATCGGGCGACGTGTAGCGCGGCCCATTCAAAGAAACCGGACTCATCGAGTAACAAACTGATAATGATCACGGCGATAAAAGCGGCGGTCGCGTTCCAGACGATATTCCAGACTACGGGGATATCATCGAAATGAATGACGCCCGTGCCCAGCGCCAGAACTGCCCCGATCGTCGCGCTCCAGCCGATACTGAGCCCCCTGGGTTGCCAGATAACCAGTACCAGCGTAAGTAAAAAAAGACTCCCTGCCAACAGCATTTCAGGCTCCAACATATGTTTATACGTATATGATATTTGATTTAACAGGAGGTGCGGGCAGACTTCGCCAACCCGTCACGCACGTCGTCGCGCAGACACTGCCAGGAGATCGCGATCGTCTCGGCCGCCCACGCCGGCATATGCGGTGACAGACGATAGTGGATCCATTTACCTTCACGACGGTCAAGGACAAGCCCGGCCTCGCGCAGAATCGCTATATGCCGCGAGATCTTAGGCTGTGAGACGGCGGTAGCCGCGCAGATTTCGCAAACGCACATCTCCCCGGATTCCCGAAGTAGCATGACAATGGCGAGTCGGGTTTCGTCCGAGAGAATTTTGAAAAGTTGAACAGGTTGCCGCATTTCTCGCTCCATAAGCCTTTCCAGACACATATGGTAAATCATATTTGTTCGCATTGAAATGATGGGGCTGTCACAGCACTAAATTAAGGCGCGTCAGGGGGGAGAAGATATGGTTACGACAAGGCCTTCGAAAACGGTGTCCCTAATGCGCAACATACCCAGTCGGACGTAAAACCGATTAGCGTGGTCATTGTCCTCAGGCCCTTCCAGCCATCAATAATTTTTTTGGCGGCCACGGGCAAGTTCGATGATTTTTCAAATATACGCTGACCATAATGCGTATGGGTCTCGCGGCTATCCAGAGAGAGTTTGTTGAGAAGAATGTCCTGACTATCTGTGGCAGGAAGCGTGTTTTCCCATGTCAGCTTCATATAGCCAATCGACAACATTCAGGTCATGTTGACAAAGAGAATGGGTATCCGGCGCCGGACAGCGCAAGCGGCCGTCCGGCATCCGACTAAAGAATTTGCCCTAACGTCTGGCGCAGATGCGCGCCTGCGCCAAGCAGACCGGGATTATCATGAACAATCAAATAAACCGGAATATCCTGCACATAAGCCTTAAAACGTCCTTTATCTTCAAAAGCGCCGCGGAAGCCGGAGGCTTTGAAAAATTCAAGGAAACGCGGCACGATGCCGCCAGCGATGTACACGCCGCCAAAGGTACCAAGGTTCAACGCCAGGTTGCCGCCAAAGCGCCCCATGATCACGCAGAAAAGCGACAGCGCGCGACGGCTGTCGATACAGCTGTCCGCCAGCGCCCGCCCGGTGATGTCTTTTGGCTGTAGATTTTCCGGCAGACGGCCATCTGCTTTGACAATCGCCCGGTACAGATTCACCAGACCCGGTCCGGAAAGTACGCGTTCGGCGGAAACGTGACCGATTTCGGCGCGCAGCACTTCCAGGATGATCCCCTCTTCTTCACTGTTAGGGGCGAAATCCACATGCCCCCCTTCACCCGGCAGGCTGATCCAGCGCTTGTCGACGTGTACCAGATGCGACACGCCCAGCCCGGTTCCGGCGCCATACACCGCAATAGGCTTACCTTCAACCGGCTCCGCCCCGCCAAACTGGATTAAATCCTCTTTCTTCAGCATCGGGATCGCCATCGACACCGCGGTGAAATCATTGATGATTTCGAGATGGCTGAAGCCGAGGTTCTTTTTCATTTCCGCAATAGAAAATGCCCAGGTATGGTTGGTCATAGCGACCCAGTCGCCGGTGATCGGACAGGCGATCGCGATACACCCATCTTCCACGCTCGCCTGATGTTCGTTGAGGTAAACCCGGACAACGGCTTCGAGGCTGGGATAATCGAGGCCGGAATACGTTTTGGCCTGCGAGATTTCACCGCTGTCGACGTTACACAGAGCAAGGCGCGCGTTGGTGCCGCCCACATCGCCCACTAAAGCATACTTTGTCATTCTTCTACTGCTCCGCTAAAGTCAAAATAAGTCTTTGCCACACTGTAAATTCACAGGGGCATAACAACAACGCCAGAAAGGCAAGTCCCCTGAAAATATCGATCCCGGTCACACAATAACTTTATCGTTTCAGCACCATTTGCCGCGTCGCTGAAAGGCAACTGCGGCAAACTGAGCGCGAGATTCGGCATTAAGGAAAAAACCATGCTCCATCCGCGAGCCAGAACCATGCTGTTATTGTCGCTTCCCGCGTTAATTCTTGGGATAGCGTCAAGTTTAGTCCTTATTGTAGTAATGAAATTTGCTTCAGTATTGCAGCTTGTCCTGTGGCAGCGCCTGCCGGGCAGTTTCGGACTTGTCCCGGATTCCCCAGCCTGGATAATGCTTATCCTGACGCTGACCGGCGTACTGGTGGGACTGGTGATCCGCTACAGCCCGGGTCACGCCGGACCCGATCCGGCGACCGAGCCGTTGATCAGCGCCCCGGTCGCGCCTGGCGCGCTGCCAGGCCTGATTGTGGCGCTGGTGCTGGGGCTGGCAGGCGGGGTTAGCCTCGGGCCGGAACATCCCATCATGGCCGTGAATATTGCGCTGGCGGTAGCGTTGGGCAGTCGTTTAATGCCGCGGGTAAACTCACTCGACTGGACGATACTGGCTTCCGCAGGCACGATTGGCGCGTTGTTTGGCACCCCTGTCGCTGCCGCGCTGATCTTTTCGCAAACGCTGAACAGTTCTGACGATGTTCCGCTCTGGGATCGTCTTTTCGCCCCGCTGATGGCCGCAGCGGCAGGGTCTTTGACCACCAGTCTGTTCTTCCATCCTCATTTTTCGCTGCCCATTGCCCATTACACGCAAATGCGGCTAGTGGATATTTTCAGCGGCGCGGTGGTCGCGGCGATCGCCATAGCCGCAGGGATGGTGGCGGTATGGTGCCTGCCGCGTCTGAATTTTTTGCTACATCGGCTAAAAAACCCGGTGCTTATTCTTGGCGTCGGCGGATTCATGCTCGGCGTACTGGGGGTGATTGGCGGTCCCCTGTCGCTGTTTAAAGGCCTGGATGAAATGCAACAGATGGCGTTCAGTCAGACCCTTAGCGCTACGGACTTTTTCCTGCTGGCGGTGATCAAACTCGCGGCGCTGGTAGTGGCGGCCGCCTGCGGGTTTCGCGGCGGGCGAATCTTCCCGGCTGTCTTTGTCGGCGTCGCATTAGGATTGATGCTGCACGCGCATGTCGACGCGGTACCGGCGGCGATTACCGTCTCCTGCGCGATTCTCGGCATGGTGCTGGTTGTTACCCGCGACGCCTGGCTCAGTTTATTTATGGCCGCCGTGGTGGTGCCCGACGCCAATCTGCTGCCGCTGTTGTGCATCGTTATGCTGCCGGCCTGGCTGCTGCTGGCCGGCAAACCGATGATGCTTGCTCACCGACGGGAAAAATAGTCATCCGCTGTTGCGTGACTCCAGCGCCCGGGTCACCGCGCGCAGCAACGCCGGTACGTCGGCTTTTGGCAGTATCACTTCAACCAACGACAGCCGCTGTGGCTGCGACAGGCGCGCCAGCACCTCTTTCAGTTGGATAGCCTGACTGACCTGCCAGCACGCCGCGCCTTCCTTCAGGCTGAAAGCGCGGGGTATCTGGGTCCAGTTCCACGGCGCAATGTCGTTATAACGCTGTGTTTCACCGTGGATCGCCCGTTCAACGGTATATCCGTCGTTGTTAAGCAGCAGAATGACAGGCGACAATGCTTCCCGCAACATCGATCCTATTTCCTGAATCGTCAGTTGTGCCGCGCCATCGCCGGTTATCAGTATCACCCGCCGCCCGGGCGCCGCCAACTGCGCGCCAAAGGTCGCCGGGAGCGCATAACCAATCGATCCCCACAGCGGTTGCACCAGCAGTTCCGCGCCGGTCGGCAGTGACAGACTGGCTGCGCCAAAGGCTGCCGTTCCTTGATCCGCCACAAGGATATCCCCTGGCTGGAGGGCCTGCTGCACGGTATGCCAGAAGTTTTCCTGGGTCAGCGGTCCTTTTTCGTCCCTCGCTGATTCGCCCGCGGGCTTCACGGGTAGCGGCGCAAACGACAGCTCCAGGCACAGCTCTCGCAGGGTGGTCACGGCCTGTTCCATCGATAAACCGCTGAACCAGGTCTGGCCGACCCGGGCGCCCTGCGGCTGAATGTCTATCGTGCGCTGCGCCGCAAACTGTTGGGTAAATCCGGCAGTAAGCGTGTCGACAAAACGCGTCCCCACGCAAATGGTGGTATCCGCGCCTTCGATGATCTCACGAACATATTCGCTGCTGGCTCCTGCGCTGTAGGTGCCAACAAAACCCGGCTGCTGTTCGTCAAACAGCCCTTTGCCCATGAGCAAGGTCGCGTGAGGCATGGGCGTCTCGGCCATCCAGCGTTGCAGGATTGGCTGTAAATCGAATCGCCAGGCAAGAAAGTCAGCCAGCAACGCCACACGACTGCTGTTCATCAGCATCTTGCGAGCCTGATAGCGGAACGCGGTGACCACGCTCTCCTGCGATTCTGGCAACGTCAAAGAGAGCGCTCTGGTCGGCGGGAACGCCGGGCGCTTCGCCACGTCTGCGGGTAACATCAGGTAGCCAGGACGACGAGAGGTCAGCATAATTTGCATTACGCGATCAATTTCATAGCAGGCGTTGTGTTCATCCAGCACCGCGCTGGCGGCAGAGATAGCCTGGCTCATACGGTAAAAGTGCTGAAAATCCCCATCCCCCAGCGTGTGGTGCATCAGTTCTCCCCGGCGCTGCGCCCCGCTACAGGGAGCGCCGACGATGTGCAATACGGGCACGTATTCAGCATAGCTGCCTGCCAGACCGTTAATCGCGCTCAGTTCCCCAACGCCAAAGGTAGTGAGCAGCGCCCCAGCCCCCGCCACGCGGGCATAACCGTCGGCGGCGTAAGCGGCATTCAGTTCATTCGCACACCCCACCCAGCGGACAGCCGGGTGGTCAATGACATGATCAAGGAACTGCAAATTGTAATCGCCCGGTACGCCAAACAGATGTTCAATCCCACAGCCTGCCAGTCGATCAAGCAGGTAATCCGCAACGCTATAGGGATTTTGCATGGCAGCTTTCCTTTTGAAGGTCATCACATGTTGAGTATTGAATAACCGTGTGGCCTGTCCAGAAAGTACCCGCGATGGGAGTGGAAAGCAGCCTTTACAGGCGGCGCGGCGCAGAATGTGATTGAAAAAGAGGCAGTGTAAACGTATACACTGTAAAGCTGAACTCACCGCGAGGAAACACAATGGTTTACCAGCCTGATGAAAATCGCTATCAGAATATGATGTTCCACCGCTGCGGTCAGAGCGGCCTGAAGCTGCCTGCCATATCGCTCGGACTGTGGCATAACTTCGGTGATACCACCCAGGTAGAGAACAGTCGGGCGCTGCTACAACGGGCGTTTGACCTCGGCATCACGCATTTCGACCTTGCCAATAACTACGGTCCTCCGCCGGGGTCGGCTGAGCGTAACTTTGGCCGCATTCTGCAGGAAGATTTTCTTCCCTGGCGCGATGAGCTGATCGTCTCCACCAAAGCGGGCTACACCATGTGGGACGGCCCGTATGGCGACTGGGGTTCCCGCAAATACCTGATTGCCAGCCTCGATCAAAGCCTGAAACGCATGGGGCTGGAGTACGTGGACATTTTCTACCACCATCGTCCGGATCCCGACACGCCGCTGCTGGAAACCATGAAAGCGCTGGACCATGTGGTGCGTCAGGGCAAAGCGCTGTACGTAGGGCTATCGAACTACCCTGCCGACCGCGCCCGTGAAGCCATCGATATCCTCAATGATTTAGGCACACCGTGTCTGATTCATCAGCCTAAATACTCCCTCTTTGAGCGCTGGGTTGAAGACGGATTACTCGCGCTATTGCAGGAAAAAGGGGTGGGTAGTATCGCCTTTTCACCGCTCGCAGGTGGACAACTCACCGATCGTTACCTTAATGGTATTCCAGCCGACTCCCGCGCGGCGAGCGGAAGCCGTTTCCTCAGACCGGAACAATTGACAGAGGCAAAGCTGGAAAAAGTGCGTCAGTTAAACGCGCTGGCGGAAAAGCGTGGACAAAAGCTGTCGCAAATGGCGCTCGCGTGGGTGCTGCGTAACGATAACGTCACTTCGGTGCTGATTGGCGCCAGTAAGCCCGCGCAGATCGAAGATGCCGTTGGAATGCTGGCGAACCGGGCGTTCACCCCGCAGGAGTGCGCCGCGATCGACAGCATACTGAAGGGCGAAGATTAACGACGCCTTTAGCATTTCGTGCTCTCCTTCATCATTTAAGAGTTAAGGCGATAAAACGCAACTTTACTACCTCGTAAAATTGCGTTAACAGGCCGATTACGGCTTCGATCGTGAAGGAGAAAAAAGTATGTTCAGGTCACTGATTCTCGCGGCAGCCTTGCTGGCTTTTGCACCGCTGGCCGCAAACGCGGGAGAAATCACCCTGTTGCCATCGATAAAATTACACATTGGCGATCGCGACGACTATGGCAGATACTGGGACGGTGGCTACTGGCGCGACCGTGATTACTGGCATCGTCACTATGAATGGCGTGGCGACCGCTGGTGGCGACATGATAACGGCAAACACCGCGGCTGGGATAAACGCAAAGCTTACGAGCGCGGATACCGTGAAGGCTGGCGCGACCGTGACGACCATCGCGGACGTGGACGCGGCCACGGTCACAGACACCACGATTAAGCCGTTCAATACCTCACTAAGCCGGGTGGTTCACCCGGCTTATTCTTTACCGTCCCAGCGCCGTTCCCACCAGCAGCCAGATATTCAGCACCACAACCAGCACGACAATCATCCAGCCTATTAATTTCACTCTGCGGGTATTCACCAGCTCACCCATCAGCGCGCCATCACTGGTAAAGATCAGCAACGGCACCAGCGCCAGCGCGATACCAAAACTCAACAGCACCTGGCTCATCACCAGTATCCGCGTCGGATCCAACCCCAGTAAAATGACAATAAATGACGGCATCATGGTGATGACACGGCGAACCCATAAAGGAATATGGAAACGCACAAAACCCTGCATGACCACCTGTCCGGCCAGCGTCCCCACAACCGTTGATGACAGCCCTGCAGCGACCAGACTCAGTCCGAAAACCGTTGCCGCCGCATGACTGAGCAAAGGTTCAAGGGTCAGATAGGCCTGATCGAGGTCGGCTACCCCGGTATGACCACTGAAGTGAAACGCCGCAGCCGCGGTCGCCATCATCGCCAGGTTGACGAATCCGGCAATCGTCATCGCAATCGCGACATCCCATTTCGTTGCAGCATAGCGCTGCTGGCGCGTTCCACCGTGTAAATGCTGGGTAAGAGACGAGTGTAGATAAATGACGTGCGGCATTATCGTTGCGCCCAACACCCCGGCGGCCAGAAAAACCGCCTCGCCGTTCGGCAAGCTGGGAATGATCATCCCTTTACTTAATTGCGTAAGGCCTGGCCGGGAAAAAATCAGTTCGACAATATACGCCACTGCCACAAACAGCAGCAGGCCGCCGATCACTTTTTCCAGCGGCTTTTGCCCCCGACGCTGCAGCATCAGGATCAGAAACGTGGCAATACCGGTTAGCACCGCCCCTTGCAGAAGCGAGACGCCAAGGATCAGTTTGAAGCCAATCGCCGCGCCGATGAACTCCGCGAGATCGGTCGCCATCGCAATAATTTCCGCTTGCACCCAATAAAACCACACCACCGGACGGGGATAATGGTCGCGAATCTGTTCGGCCAGATTCTTGCCGGTCGCGATGCCCAGCTTCGCTGACAACACCTGAATCAGCATTGCCATCAGGTTTGCCCAAACCACTACCCACAGCAACGTATAACCAAAGCTGGCGCCCGCCTGGATGTTAGTGGCAAAGTTGCCCGGATCGATATATCCGATAGCTGCGATGAACGCAGGTCCCATTAATGCGAGCCTTAACTTGCGCGCTGCCCTTCCACTGCTACGCTCAACGCGATCGTCTGTCATCTTGTGCCCCGGAAATATAGCCTTTGCTATGTTTAATGCTACGCCTAATGAGAATGGTTATCAAATGCAACAGCGACAGGTGATAATGATTTCTCAGATAGGCTGGAACGATAAGGTCTGCGGATACGGAAAATGCCCGCGGCATGTTTAACAATCGTAATAAGATTAGCACAAGGACGTAACTATTCACTTCGGTACTAGCCATAACAGAAGTGTATGCGTGATCACTATTTTTGAATCTCGTCACAGGTCCTGATTATAGTGTGTGTTAGATCTCGTTTTCTTTGTATCTGTTACATAGAATGTGCACGGAAATTAAACCTGCCTCATATTTGGAGCAAATATGGACCGCGTCCTTCATTTTGTCCTGGCGCTAGCCGTTGTTGCGATCCTCGCATTGCTGGTAAGCAGTGACCGTAAAAAAATTCGCATTCGTTATGTTATTCAGTTGCTTGTTATCGAAGTTTTACTGGCGTGGTTCTTCCTGAACTCCAACGTCGGGCTGGGCTTCGTGAAAGGCTTTTCCGAAATGTTCGAAAAACTGCTCGGATTCGCCAATGAAGGTACCAACTTCGTCTTTGGCAGCATGAACGATCAGGGTCTGGCTTTCTTCTTCCTGAAGGTGCTCTGCCCAATCGTCTTTATCTCCGCTTTGATTGGTATTCTTCAGCACATCCGCGTGCTGCCGGTGATCATCCGCGCGATCGGCTTCCTGTTATCCAAAGTCAACGGCATGGGTAAACTGGAATCCTTTAACGCGGTAAGTTCGCTGATCCTCGGCCAGTCTGAGAACTTTATCGCCTATAAAGATATTCTCGGCAAAATGTCCCGCAACCGTATGTACACCATGGCGGCGACAGCGATGTCGACCGTTTCCATGTCTATCGTTGGCGCGTACATGACCATGCTGGAGCCGAAGTATGTGGTGGCTGCGCTGGTGCTCAACATGTTCAGTACCTTTATCGTTCTGTCGCTGATCAACCCGTACCGCGTTGATGCCAGCGAAGAGAATATCCAGATGTCTAACCTGCACGAAGGCCAGAGCTTCTTCGAAATGCTGGGTGAGTACATCCTGGCTGGCTTTAAAGTCGCGATTATCGTTGCGGCCATGCTGATCGGCTTTATCGCCCTGATCGCCGCGCTGAACGCCCTGTTCGCTACCGTGACCGGCTGGTTCGGCTACAGCATCTCCTTCCAGGGCATCCTGGGCTATATCTTCTACCCGGTTGCGTGGGTGATGGGGGTACCGTCTAACGAAGCGCTGCAGGTGGGCAGTATTATGGCGACCAAACTGGTTTCCAACGAATTCGTCGCAATGATGGATCTGCAGAAAATCGCCTCTACGCTCTCTCCGCGCGCGGAAGGGATCCTGTCGGTGTTCCTGGTGTCCTTCGCTAACTTCTCATCCATCGGGATTATTGCCGGCGCCATCAAAGGTCTGAACGAGGAACAAGGTAACGTTGTTTCCCGCTTTGGTCTGAAACTGGTCTACGGTTCTACGCTGGTGAGCGTGCTCTCTGCGTCTATCGCCGCGCTGGTTCTGTAAGGCAACAGCGTAATGAAAAAGCCGGAGACGCTTTCTCCGGCTTTTTTACGTCTGCGACGCGTCAAGCGGCAGAGGCCGCCCAATCAAATAGCCCTGCAAATAATTCACGCCCATACTTAACAGCAGATCCCGCTGCGCTGGTGTTTCAACGTATTCGGCGACCACGCTCAAGGATTTTGCTTTCGCCAGATCGGTTATCGACTTCACAATCATGGCATCCAGCGAATCGTTCAGGATGTCCTTCACAAACACGCCATCAATTTTAATGATGTCAGCCTGCAGGCGCTTCAGGCGCTCATAGTTGGCGTATCCGGTACCGAAATCATCGATAGCGATTCTGAAGCCAAACTTATGCAGTTGTTCAATATTTTGCATACTGACTTCCGAGTTAGAGAACGCTTGTTCTTCGGTAATCTCGATAATCACGGTTTGCGGCGCGATGCCGTAGCGATTAAACAGGCGAATGATCCGCGGGGCGGTCTCTTTTTGCAGCAGCGTTAGCGGCATTAAATTAACCGAGAAGCGTGGCCCTGGTTCACTGGAAGGATGCGCTGAAAGCCACGTCAGCAAGGCTTCAACCACCAGCAGATCAAAGCGTGCGCTGAGGTTAAACTGAGCGATCAGCGGAATAAACTGATCCGGCGTCATAACCCCGTCATCGCTTTTCAGCCGCGCCAGAATTTCATCATAGCCTTTGCCTTCACAGTCGCGGATCGGCTGCGCGTAAAGCAGCAGATCGCCGTCATCCAGCGCTTTACGAATTTTATTGAGCAACAGTACGCGTTCGGTCGTCTGTCCAGTGGCGACTTCAAGGCTGTTGGTGAGCGCCATCACCCGGTGATGCGCACAGGACTGCTCGGCCAGCCAGCTTAGTTGCCCAAGCAAAGGCTGTAAGGTCTCCGCCTTTCCGTCCCAGCCGCCCCAGGAAGCGCCGTACCCCATATCCAGCCCGGTATTGTTCCAGATAATTTTGCGGCTGTTGAGCAGGTCGAGCATATGCTGCAAACGCGCATCCATTTCGGGGCCGTTCAGCACCAGTAATAACTCGCTGCCAGGCAACTGGAAGATCTTTTCGTTATCCAGCAGCAGAGGTTCGAGGGTGCGGTATACCGTCCGTTTACAGTGTACGCGCATCAGCATGCCATAGTGCCGGCTCAAAAATTCCAGGTTATCCAGTCGCAGGCAGCACACGCTCTGCCCCGCCTCGTTTTGCAGAAATTGCTCCAGCGCGCGCAAATTCGGCAGGCGGGTTAGCGGGTCGGTCAGCGCCTGCTGGTGCCAGCGGCGATTGAGCCAACTGCTGCGCTGATAAATGCGCGTCATATACAGCAAACAGATACTGAACGAGATCAGCGCGGAAAGAATGAACGCCAGCGAATACTCTGAGCCGACGCCCTGCAGGAAATTTCGGTTATAGGTCAGCAGGCACAGCGTCGACACCGCCCAACTGAGGTTCAACAGCGGGTAGCTGAGTTTGCCGACGCCGATGGTAAAGACAATGAAAAAGACCGGCACCATATACCCCGCGATGTAATCATTGTCGAAGGGAGCGCACATGATCGCCAGCAGCGCAGCCAGGACTGCCAGCCAGCATAGCGTGAACGCGCGCTGTTTTTTCTCAAGGGCCGGGGCGATGTCTCTGCGCCAGAAGATTCGCGCATAACGGGGGTTCACTATCATCCGCATCGGATAATAGAAAAGCATCGTAAAAATCAGCGCGGCAGAGATCAGGCTCAGGATGTCGACAATGGTAAATATCGCCACTGCGGTGCCAAAAAAGGTGGAAACAGCGACCGGAAAGTCGAGGTAATAACCCGCCAGATACATACTCAGCTTCATCCCTATCGGGGCGACAAAACCTAGCCATATTACCCGACGCCAGATATTCCGGTTTGGTAAACCATGTCGCCAGCGCGAGCCCAGCCGCCAACGCACCAGCGCGCACACGCCCAGAACAGACAGCATCTGGCAAAAGAGCAGCACCAGGCTTTGGGTAAACGGCAGGTGCAAATTCCATTCGTTGGTGATTAACATGCCGAGCACAATCGGCGCCACGCCGCGTCTGCCAAAAATAAGCAGAATGGCCAGCATCACACACAGCGGTAACCAGGAGAGATAGATATAGCTGGCGTCAACGATAGCAAGAGGAGAAATAAGGCGTGAAAACTGAATGGCAGCAATGGAGAGCGTTATCGCAAGCGCGAATATTCTTATATTATTTATCAGGTTATGCTTAACTGGCATGGATTGACTGCTCTCACGAAACGCACGATTAATCACATAAATGATAAGTTTATTCACACCGCGAAGCAAACCTATGGCGACCAGAAAACGAGGCAACCTTGTGTCAAACAGGCTCTGTCTCATCAGAAACTGTATTACAAAACAGGAAGAATTGCTGAGATAAAAAAACCCCCGCTTCGCAGCGAGGGTTCGGAATGTGGTGGAGCTAAGCGGGATCGAACCGCTGACCTCTTGCATGCCATGCAAGCGCTCTCCCAGCTGAGCTATAGCCCCACGATCTCTTTACGTACCAAAATTGTTGGGTGCAATTTTTGGTGGAGCTAAGCGGGATCGAACCGCTGACCTCTTGCATGCCATGCAAGCGCTCTCCCAGCTGAGCTATAGCCCCGTCACGTAAAGCTTGTCGAGTTGACGGGCGGCATCATATGAATTCCCTTCGCACGTGTCAACGGCAAATTAAAGCCCCTGACGCTAATCGCTGAAAAAGCAAACAAATGAAGAACATTGCGTATCAACTCGCATTCAGTAGTTAAACGCGTCACGGTTTCTACTAAAATGGTGCTATAAAATGAACCACTAATTAACCACACGACTATTCAGGGAATTGTTATGTTCAAGGAGCGGATGACGCCGGAAGAACTCGCCAATCTGACCGGTTACAGCCGACAGACCATCAATAAATGGGTGCGTAAAGAGGGATGGGTGACATCGCCGAAACCGGGCGTTCAGGGCGGTAAAGCGCGTCTGGTGCACGTAAACGAACAGGTTCGTGAATATATCCGCAGCGCAGAGCGTTCGGCGGAGGGGTTATCGGACGCATTGTCGTCCCCTGGCGATGCGTCGCTTGAAGCTTTGCTGATCAAGCTGGCGAAAGAAATGACGCCTGCGGAACAGAAAAAAATCACTTCCTTGCTACTTCGGGAAGGGATTACCGGTTTGTTACAACGCTTAGGGATCCGCGACAGCAAATAATTATGAAAAGATTACGCAGCAAGATGACCACCGAAGAGCTGGCGGACTGCCTCGGGGTCGCCAGACAAACCGTCAATCGTTGGATCCGTGAGCAAAAATGGGAAACGGAAAAATTTCCTGGCGTGAAAGGCGGTCGGGCAAGACTGGTACACATCGACAGCCGCGTGCGGGAATTCATTCTGAACATCCCTGCGTTTCGCAATCATTACGCATTTTATCAGGCCGAAGAACCGCTGGCCGATTACCATCCCGGCGCACGCAGTCATGCCTTTCGGCAGATCGTTGATGCCGTAGAGAATATGTCAGAAACGGAACAGGAAAAGCTGGCGTTATTTCTTTCGCGCGAAGGTATTCGTTGTTTTCTCGCCCGTCTGGGCATTGAGGAATCGGAAGCGCAATAAGCGCAACGTCAGCAGATAACAGGCCGGGAGGCATAACCGCCCTCTCCGGCCTGGTTCCATAACGGATTACTGTTGTGCTTCACGCTCAGCAATAAACGCCAGCGCTTTATTGATACGCTCGATGCTACGGGTTTTACCGATCGCGTGTACCGTAACGTCTAAGCCTGGAGACTGACCCGCGCCGGTGACGGCGACGCGCAACGGCATCCCCACTTTGCCCATCCCGACGTCCAGCTCATCGGCAGTAGCCTGAATCGCATGATGCACGTTCTCAGCCGTCCAGTCGCTAATTGCCGCCAGTTTGTCACGCACCACTTCCAGCGGCTGACGCGCAACCGGACGCAGGTGTTTCTTCGCGGCATCGGCGTCGAACTCAGCGAAATCCTCATAGAAATAACGGCAGCTTTGAGCCATCTCTTTCAGCGTTTTGCAACGTTCGCCCAGCAGTTTCACCAGTTCAGCCAGCTGCGGGCCGTTGCGGGTATCGATATGTTCTTGTTCGATATGCCACTGAAGGTGCGTAGCCACATATTCCGGCGCCAGCGTATTGATATAGTGGTGGTTCAGCCACTGCAATTTCTCAGTATTAAACGCACTGGCGGATTTGCTGACCGCCCCCAGGGAGAACAGTTTGATCATCTCTTCACGGGTGAAGATTTCCTGATCGCCACTGGACCAACCGAGACGTACCAGATAGTTCAGCAATGCTTCCGGCAAGTAGCCGTCGTCACGATACTGCATGACGCTTACCGCGCCATGACGCTTGGACAGTTTTTTTCCGTCGTCGCCGTTGATCATGGAAACGTGCGCATACACCGGCACCGGCGCGTTCAGCGCTTTCAAAATGTTGATCTGGCGCGGCGTGTTATTGATATGGTCTTCACCACGAATAACATGCGTGATTTCCATATCCCAGTCGTCCACAACGACACAGAAGTTATAAGTCGGAGACCCGTCGGTACGACGGATAATCAGATCGTCCAGTTCAAGGTTGCTGAACTCGATTGGTCCACGGATCTGATCGTCGAAAATGACAGAGCCGTCCTGCGGGTTTGCGAAACGCACGACGCACGGCTCATCGTCAGCATGGTGCTCGTGACCGTGGCGGCAACGACCGTCATAACGCGGCTTCTCGCCTTTTGCCATCTGCTCTTCACGCAGCGCGTCCAGACGCTCTTTCGAGCAATAGCATTTATAGGCGGTGCCCGCTTCCAGCATCTCATCAATCACGGCGTTATAACGATCAAAACGTTTAGTCTGGAAATACGGGCCTTCATCCCATTCCAGGCTCAGCCAGTTCATGCCATCCATAATGGCTTCGATAGCTTCCGGGGTAGAACGTTCGAGATCGGTGTCTTCAATACGCAGCACAAACTCACCGCCGTGGTGACGTGCAAAAAGCCAGGAATAGAGAGCAGTACGCGCACCACCGACGTGCAGATAGCCTGTCGGGCTTGGCGCGAAGCGAGTTTTGATTTTCATGAAATGGCCTTACGTTGATAAAGATGCCGACAGCCGGCAAATCCGGGAAAAATTGACGTTCGGTATTCTATCACTCCCACCTGATTCCTCAATGTTGTTACGGCCCGAACCGTGGGCTTTGCTATTTTCGTATAGAAATCATACCTGATGGATCGATTTGCGATCGTTTTGCTTAAATTTACGACGAACGAACAATTTCTTTAGAAAATGCGTTGACTCATTTTCAACTCTCCCTATAATGCGACTCCACACAGCGGGGGTGATTAGCTCAGCTGGGAGAGCACCTCCCTTACAAGGAGGGGGTCGGCGGTTCGATCCCGTCATCACCCACCACTTTCTCGCCAGCTAAATTTCTTATTGTGAAGTACCGAAGTGGGTGATTAGCTCAGCTGGGAGAGCACCTCCCTTACAAGGAGGGGGTCGGCGGTTCGATCCCGTCATCACCCACCACTTTCTCGCCAGCTAAATTTCTTATTGTGAAGTACCGAAGTGGGTGATTAGCTCAGCTGGGAGAGCACCTCCCTTA